>SLPW01000553.1 GCA_007131755.1 Myxococcales bacterium
TCCAGCGCGACGAGGTCAAGGAGAAGGCTCGCAGGCAGTTCACACTTCCAAGAGTCTTCGACGCCGAGATCGTCGCGCTGGTTGACTCAGGTGCCTACGGATTTCCGGAGGTCAGCACTAGATGTATTGGCCGAAGCGCGAAGAGAAATCCGTCAATTGAATAAATGTGGGATTTCCTCGTCGGTGATGGGGCACTGGGCGGCGAAATCCGGCTCTGCTGCGTCGGGGATTGAACGGCCCGTCAAATGAGACTAAAGTGGCAAACAAATGCGTGAATCATCAACGGAGTATCGCGAAATTAAGGAGCGATGAATATGCAAGTAAGACAGATGTGGAAAGTCGGAGTGGGATTGATGGCGGTGGCGATGATGACGATGGCGACCACCGCCTGTAGTAGTAGCAGTAGCCTGGGCGATAAGCCGGAGGTCGACTGGCCTGAGGATGTGCCTTCGATGCATATCGAGCCCCAACGGGGCGTATATGTTCGGGCCGGCTTCGACGCCGATCCTTCCCATTTTATCGGTCAGTTCATCAATGACGACGTGCCGGCCGACGAGATCGACGAGACCCGTGGGGTTCAGACGCAGTGCAGTCAATATATCGAATATCAGGAGGTGCGCGCCGGCGGGACCTATGATGAGGTCTTCAAGGCATCTCGCAGCGCCGGAGCGTCGCTGGGAGTACAGCCGGTGGCGGAACTCGACGACGTCAGCGGTGGAATTTCCGGGGGAATGGAAGAGGGGGCGGTGGTCCGTGTGGAATACGAATTGACGAAGCAGATGCGGGGCGTGCAGACGCCGGAGTATTATGAGTGCTGCAGGCAAAACGTAGGTGGCTGTTCGGGTCGATATCTGTCGGAGTTCTGGGCCGGCACGGGAAGGATCTATCAACTCGTGGGCTCGCAGCGAGGCTTCCAGGCCGGTGGGAGCATCCCGGGCTCGGGAGATGCGGCGATCGAATTTCAAAACGGTGCGGCCTGGTCGCGGGCCATGGAGTTTGACGACCTGTATTTTGCGTTCCGAATCACCGATGCCCAGATTCAGGATGATTGCGGCTGGGTAGACCAGGTTCCGACGGCCGACGACGGGCAGTATTTCGTGGGTGTGTCGCCGCCGGTGGCCACGGAGTCCATGGCGCGAGACCGGGCGATGCGCAACGCTCGTACCCAGGCTGTGCAGTATCTGGGCGAAGAGATCCGCCTGGAGGCGACGACGGAGATGCACGCTCTCGAGGGCTATATGGAGGATGAGGAGGTGGTCAACGTGATGGCCGAGGGCCTTGCGGAGCGGGTACAAAGCGACCGCTTCTGTGCAGTGGAGACCGTGGACTCGCCGGAGGGACAGTTGTATATCTCCCGTGTGTTGGCCTTCTTCCCGGAGACGGAGATGCAGGCTGCGACGGACGAATCCATGGAGGCGCTGGAGGATCAACTGGAGCGCGATGGTGAGCTCAGCGAAGAAGAGCGCGAGGCCATCGAGCGCATTCGCAGAAACGTGGGTCGATAAAGAGCAGGATGCGTACTCTTCGATGGTAAAGCCGGCGCTCGATCTCTTATCAAGGGGGTCGAGCGCCGGTGTGTTTGGAGGTGCCAAACCAGGGTGGAAGTGAATAGGCTGTAGGGATGACTCGTCCCAAATATGTGCTATGGCGGAATTGTTGGCATCCATTGGCAAATGGTCCTACCATGGGGCGAAACGTAGGGAGTCGAAATTTGTGG
Organism: Myxococcales bacterium; assembly: GCA_007131755.1. Taxonomy (GTDB): domain Bacteria; phylum Myxococcota_A; class Bradymonadia; order Bradymonadales; family Bradymonadaceae; genus SLJM01. Next base: position 1,718 of record SLPW01000553.1, read on the forward strand.
GCAATAGCCCGAGCGCGGGAGTAGATGGTGATGACAGGGAGTGCAACGACGGCAAGACGATCGATGACGGTGGTGATGGCAGTAGTACTTGCCGCAGCCACGGCGTGTTCCATCGGGCCGGATCCGGTGGAGGACGAGCAGATCACCGCCACCCCCGACGGCGAATATTTCGAGCCCCAGCTATGGGACGACGACCCGGCGGTGCATTTCGCGCTGGTGGAAGAGGAGTTCCTGGAGTGGGACACCCTGATTCTGGAAGGAGATGCGCAAACACACCGGGAAATCCTGGACGAGAAGCTCGACTGGCTCGACGAACTCATCGCCGAGTACGAGCAGGTCACGGACCACGGTGACAACGAATGGACGTCGGCGGCCTTCTACCGCATCGCCGACATGCTGCAGCGCACCGCCCAGGAATTGTACGTCGCTCCCATTCCCTATGATGACGATAGCGACGAGTACTGGGATTATGAGGACGAACTCGATGAATTGGCCGCTCCGCTGGAGCGAGAAGCGCTGGAGCGTTTCGCCGACCAGTTGTGGTGGTCTGCCGACAATGATGTGCAGAACCAGTGGGTGGCCGGGGCCTACGAGCAGCTATTGCTATTTGCGCCGATCATCGTCGACGAGTGGATCGAGGAATTTCCCCAGATGACGGAATTCATCATCGCCCATTATGAGGAGATGTGTGACGAGGGCTTTGCCTGGGAATGTGGGGAGCTGGCGCAGATCTATCGCGAGGGAGAGTGGGTGTCTCAAGACCTCGGGGTGACGGCAGAGCTCTTCGAGCGTGCCTGTGAACTGGAAGCTGCGGAATGTGTCAATCTCGCCGCGCTCTATGCCTACGGGGAAGGGGTCGACGAAGATCAGGAATTGGCAGCGGAGTTCTTCGAGATCGCCTGCGATGCAGGA
>SLPW01000130.1 GCA_007131755.1 Myxococcales bacterium
GGCCAGGGTGTAGCCTCGACCGCGTTGAGTCCTACAACCGATCAAGGTGGATCACATCCGATCGATCGGCCGCTGTCGACAGACCGGTGGCTGTCTGGCATCGTGAGGGCGGCATTTTTTATGTCTGGAGCCACCGATGCCAGAGAAGATCAAAGAGGGCAGGCGAAGCGGGGTTACCCTAATTTACGACACCGGGGAGAGGGACGACGACGCGCTGGAGAGGCTGCAGTGGGTGCTACCGGCAGCTTTTCTGGGCGCTGTAGCGGTGTTGTTTTTTGCGGTCATGGAGTGGTTTCGACCCCATCTGCCCATGGTATTATACGGGCTGGGGGTCATGGCTCCCATGGCCGTGATATTGCTGTGGCGAATGGGGTTGGGGCGGTGGCGAAAGGCGGGGTTGGCGCTGCTTATGGTGGGGTCGTTCGGGGTGCCTCTGACGGCTTGGAACGCCGGCCTGTATCGGGCGTCGGTGCTAAAAGTAGTACACGAATTGACGCCCATGGATCTGTCACTGAAAGCATCAGAGGACCATAGCGATCGAGTGGCGGCGATGGCCTGTGAGCGACTGGTGGCATCCCAGGAGTTGGGAAAGATGCAGAGGGCACGAGATATCCTGGAGGATCGTCCGGATATGGCGATACGGTGTCTGGACGGCCTCGCACAGGAGGGGGGTGGTGCGGTGGTGAGGCTGGCCCGGCATCTACACGTGCACTGGTATCGAGGGTGGATGGAAGAGGAATCGAAGTTCGACGAGGAAGTGGGATGTGAGGCTGCGCGTCGCTACCGAGAGGTGGGACGGTTATATGGAGATGCGGGCACGCCCCAATTATTGTCCTGCGCCCTGGGGTCGGAGAACGAACCTTTTGCCCGGTGCTGTGGCACGGCGCTGTCGGAAGTGGATGAGCCGGCGGTGGAATTGGCGCCGGAGCGTTGGATTCACGAATTGGAGGAGCCGCTGTTCGTATTGCTCATCGACGCGGCCGACGTGCCGGCGCACAGGCTGTTGGCCGACGAACCCGTCGTGGAGACCGTGCCATGGGCGCCGAGAGAGCTCTTTCACTGGAAGACCCAGCTCGGATGTCATCTGACCCAGGAGAAGTCCCACTCGGAGCCCATCGCACGTCAGTTGTCGCGCACCATCGAAACCCAGTGCGGGCTGGAGATCGACGATCCGCTGTACTCGCAGGCGGGAGTTCGCTTCGTGGAGCGCACCTGTGAGGAAGCGGTGTGGAGAAGGGAAGAAGGACGCACGGTGGACGTGGTCCAGTGGTGTGAAGCGGCGCGTACGGCCAATCGGGAGACCGTGGTCGATACGGCGAAGTTTCTGGTCCACCGAGCGCATCGCACCTACGGGGTGGAGGCTCTGGAGGAGGGCATCGTTCGAGGGGATACGCTGTTGAATTTGATGACCGACGAGCGATCTCGTTTCGCCCTGGACGATCGAGGGAGGATCCGACCCGTGGACGACGCGCGCATCGACGGGGTTCGGCTCGGGCGCCCACAGTGGAGGGAGCATTCCCCGGAGTCCGAGCAGCGACGCCAGGCGGTGGAAGAGACCCACAACGAGCGGCGCGAGGAGGCACGCCGGCGCCTGGAGGCCGACGGTGAGGAGCGAACCGCCGAGGAGTTGCGACGCCAGGTGGAGCGAGCGGCGGGGGAACAGATATTGGAGGATATAGAGCGGTTGCGGCGCGGACAGTGATGGGACTTCTCACGAAAGTTTGTTGCCGGGCTGAGGTGGAAGATCCTTCTGAGTGTGACAGGGTGTCACGGCGCGATGTCGAACAGGACCGAAATCCCGTACTTTCGTCGGGGTGGCGCTATCCTTGCATAGCCACCATGGAGAGATGATCCGCAGGCGGATGCTCAAAGGCGCCAGGTAGAGTAAGAGGACGATGAGCGAGGCGAAGACAGCGAAAAAGGGACGAAGGGGAAAAGCCACAGGACCCAGTAGATGGGCGCCAATGGCGGCGTCCGCTCTGGTCCACGCCACGGGAATCTGCGTCGTCGCTGTCTGTGTGGCCTGGTTGGCCATCGGTATGGGTCATATTCGATGGGTGATCTCGGCGCAGCAGGTTCTTGGCGAGTCCGCGCTCTACGCTCGAGAGTTGGGGATTCATCTCGGGCTTTCGGCGCTGTTGTGGTTCATGTGTTTTGCCACGTGGCGAGGAATCTTCAGCGGTGTGGCCCGGGGAAGACGGCAGGTGGTCAGAGCCCGGGGGACGGCGATTACGGAGACGCTGATCGTCATGCCCGTGTTGTTGCTGATCATCCTGGGGATCGCCCAGTTGGCGGTGAATAATCTGGCAGGAATGCTGCTCAATTACGGGACTCATCAGGCGGCGCGGGCGGCCTGGGTCTGGCAGCCCGAGGTGGCTCCGCTGGACGGTGGGCCCGGTCGGATGGGTGTCGACGACGCGTATGTGGAGGAGATGGCGAGGCTGCAGGTGGCCGGAGCGATGACGCCGGTGGCGCCGTCGGCGTTTGCCGGGGGACGAGAGTTGGACACGGAAGAGGCGAAGATGGCCAGAGCCCTGTTTTTGGCCAATCAAAACCGAAGGCCTCCCTTTCGTGACTCCGGTGCCCATGCCATGTACCTGGCCGAAGATCTGGATGTCTTCGAGGTGGCCGACAATCTGTCTTTTGCGAGGGCCCTGGACGGTTCGAGCTATACGAGGCGGTCGGTGCGCAAGTTTACGTCGGCCTATCAGGCGGCGCAGGTGGAGGTGGTGGACCAGGGTACGGAGGTGGGGGTGGAGGTGACCTATTGGCATCAGATCACCTTCCCGTTGGTGGGGCCGGTTTTTGGAGAGTCGCGCTCGGTCGGGGGGGCGCCGGGGCATTATATGAAGATGGAACGCGAGGTTTTTTTCATTGCTCAGGTACCGCCAAATGCGAAGACTCCTGAACAATAGGGCGACGTCCAAAGGGGCGGCGGGCCTTGCGGGGAGGCTTGCGGCGCTGGACGAAGACCGCGACGGGGCGGTGATCCTGTTGTGCCTCGCGGCGATCCTGATCTTGTTGCTCGTCTCACTGGTATTGCTGGACGGTATCTTCGTCACCCACGACAAAGGGGAGGCCCAGGCCAGCGCCGATATGGCCGCCTATGCCGACGCATCGGTCAAGGCGCGTTCGATGAATATGATGGCCTTTACCAACGTGGGGAAGCGCTCCATCGTCGGTGCCCACACCATGCACCGGAGCATGTATCGTTCCTATGCGGCGTGGGTCTATCAGTTATTCTACGAGCGCTGCAATCCGCTGGAGGAAACCTGGTATACCTGTGATGATCCGGAGTGGGTCCGAAACCGGGATCTCTTTGAGTGGGAGAGCGACAACGACTACCGAAATTACGAAGGTAGCATTGATTATTACGTGGGAGATCTTCGGGCGCTGGACAATTACCAGGAGTATCTGCGCAGCATGACCCCCTGGTGGGCGTGGACGGAGGCAGTCCTCAGGGCACAGCGAAACGGTGCCACTCTGGCCACCAGTTTTCGGCCACCGAATCTGGACGGGCCTCCCCAACCGCCCTTTGAGAGCATGGTCAACGCCGTGGTCAACGAGGTGGGGCCGGGGATGATTCAATTTCAGTCTCCCTATCGGCTGCCCGTAGACCGCGGAGAGTTCTGGGGAGATATGGTCGAGGTGGGCATGTCGCGCCAGGCCTATCGCGACGAGCACCAGATGAACGTGGAGCACCACCGAAACCGATCGGATTACGGGGCGGCCTATTCAGAGGTGCTTCAGCCGGGATCGGAGCATTTCTTCGAGGGAGCGCTGGAGGAGGCGAATGACGAAGGATCGCCATTTTACGACATCGCCCGCTACGGGACGCCGATGCGCCTTGGGCGCGAGGGCACCAACGACGCAAGTTGGCTCTTCGAGACCTCCAGTATCGTGTTGACCTATCACCACGAACCGGGTCATTTCGGGCAGATGCGTGACAACTACGATCATATTGGTGAGGGCTATCAGCGATCGTCGGTAGAGCGCGAAGAGCAGATGTATCGTCCCCGGGGCTTCTGGGGAATGGCGCGCTCAGAGATCTCCTATCAACATCCGGAGGCCCCCGATCTGTGGCGCCCGGTGTGGACGGCGCGTATGCGTCCCATAGCGCTGCCGGGAGAATTTCGTGATGCCGGGATGGACTTTAGCTCCATCTATCGCTCGTCCGTGGATTTTCTATTGTTGAGCGCGCACCTCCACGACGATCTGCGTGGCGACGGGGAGGCCTTCTTCCATGACCTGGTGTATATGGAACGGGCCGCCCGGGCGATGGGACAGTCGACGATCGAGGGGGTGAGCCGATGATGATGCGATGCAGACGGTTATGGGAGGACGAGGACGGAACGTCGCTGACGGAGTTCGCGATCACCTTGCCCATCTTCGTGGCGATGATGTCCTTCGTCTACTATATGGGGATCGCCGGCCACGTCATCACCGAGGAGCAGGGACATGCACAGCGCCTGGTGTGGGACGAGGTCATTCCCCACACCCAGCAGCAACAGGTTCCGGTCAATTACGGGTCCGTAGATCAGCCCCACGTCCATCCCGGGACGGGGGCAGAGGTGGATCGCGATTTTCTGGAGGAAAATGTGCTTCGCCAGCGGCGCGACGAACTCAAGGCGGAGGTGCGCGTCCACGATGAAGAACTCTATGACGCCATGGGCGGGGGCGGCCACTGGGGAGAATCCTACCGGCGTACCCGGCCGGTGGATGCGCAGGCCAGGATGGGGAACTACGCCGATCAGATGACGACGCAGCCCACGGACGTGGTGGGGGGAAGTGAATACGCGTTACGGCTAGTCGATGATACTTCCGGGGCTCAGACCCAATCGATGGGAAGCGGTGGACCGAGTGCCTTGCAGCCGGCCTCGGCGGCGGCCTCCGGATCGGGACTGATCCCCGTACTGGGAGCGGGAATGCGCTACGGGGTCGCCCACGGGCTTCGTGAAGGGGAGGTGAATCTTCCCCGAGACTGGTCGTTCTCGGTTCATATTCACTACAGTACGCTGGTGCCGCCGACGCCGGTGCCGAATGACGCGCAGGTCGCCGGCATCACCCGGATGCAGATGGAGCGCTACGAGCCCTACCAGAAATTGCTCGGCATTCAGATGGAGCCCTCGGAGACCCTTCCGGAGTCCGATGCGCCATCGCCTCCGGTCTGGCCCGAAGACTGATCGATGACAACCGCGGGCTCATCGGGATGGGCCAGAAAGAAATCCAGCAGACGACCCAGATAACTGGTCAGGGGAGGGCAAGCGATGCCGGCGCGGCCGAGCGCCTCGGAAGCCCGAGAGGTGTCGAAGCGCGGGCCGTGACTGAAGTAGACGAGGGCTTCGCGAGGAACGCCGGTCCACCCCTCGACGGTGCGCTGCTCCAGGGCTCGCTCCACCCAGGAAAGGGGTAGGCGGCCGCGCGTCGTTGGGCGGTTCAATCGCTGAAGGACCTGATCGACGATCTGGGTGGCCGATAGGGGATAGGGGTCGGCGAGGTGAAAGACCTTTCCCTCTGTGCCGGCAGTGTGCCCCAGATGACTCAAGGCGTCGGCGACGAAGTCTACAGGGACCAGGTTGACCGGCGACCCTCCGCGGCCGATCGCAGGGACGGGGAGCCATTTCGGCAAGCGCTGGAGGAGCTGGAAGACATAATAAGGACCGTCGTATTTGGAGATCTCACCGGTGCGGGAGTCACCGACGACGATGGCCGGTCGAAAGATGGCGGTGGGGATATCGCTGAGACGCCTCTGCACCTCCACTTCGGCCCAGAATTTGGTGGCCTCGTAGTGATTGTGGTGATGTTGCCCCAGATCGAGTTCGTCCTCGAGGATGGTGCCCGTCCGTTTGCCCGCCACATAGCAGGTGGAGACGTAGTTGAGCCGCTGCAGATCTTCGCAGCGCTCGCAGAAGTCGAGGACGTTTATGGTGCCGCCGACGTTGACCCGGTAGGCCACGGCCTCGTCCACGGAGAGATCGTAGAGGGCGGCCAGGTGCCAGACGACGCCGACTTGCCCGGTGAGTTCGTCGTATTTCGATTTCGTCAATCCCAAAAGGGAATCGGTGATATCTCCGGCGTGCAAGGTCCAGCGTCCGACGAGGGAGGGGTGTTGGCGCCCCATCCGCTCCAGTCGATCCCGTGCCGTCTTCAGTGTATTCGGCAGGACCAGGAGGTGAATATGGGCGTTGGTCTCATCGGCGAGGCGCCGCAGGAGATGTTCGCTCAAAAAACCGGGATAGCCGGTGAACAGGATGGAGCGCTCGGTGAGTTCGTCCGTCATGGGATTATCGGGGGTTGGAGAGAGGGATTCGATGATCTCGCGCGCCGTCAGGTATAGGCGGGCCGACGTTGGTAGACAAGCATATTAACGGAGGGCAGAGGACAGAAGTCAGAGGACAGGAGTCAGGAGGCAGAAGTCAGAAGTCGGAGGTCTGCCGCGGGGGTGTGCGCATTTGTCACACCTGAAGGGAGTCCGTGGGGATTGGTGTCGCCGATATGGGAGAGAAAAGCAGGCAAAAAAAGGGAAGAGTGGCAGGTTCCGGTCATGAACCGACAAGTGCGAAAGGGCCCGCCGTTGCGGGGGGATCGAGATGCCGTAGAGGATTTATTCGCAGGCGGCATGGTTTGTGCACATGTGTTACGATGGCAGGAGAAAATGCCCGGAAATAAGACTGGAAGCCGGTCTGAGCAGATGGTTGGACATGGATTGCGCGGAGCGTTCCCAATGGATCGATTGATGAGAGAGCGAAGAGATGATTCGACCTGGTCGGGGTCATGGCGCAGGTTGGCATGTGCCGTGGTGATGCTGTCGATGGTCGGCGGCTGCCTGCTCGGAGACGAGGAGTCGCAGCCCCGGCAGAACCTGGAGGAGGATATCGACGTTCGCGTCCAGAAGCTCAGCTCCTTCTGTACGATCCAGATCGAAGGTCACGGGGCGGTGGACGTGGAAGAGGACTATCTCCCGAACGTCGTGGCCTGTGAGAACGGCAACGCGCCGATGGAAGCGCTCAAGGCGCAGGCCGTGGCGGCGCGGACCTATGCGATGTTCCAGCGAGAGGCCGGCGCAGAACCGCTGGCCGACAGTGAGGACGATCAGGTCTATAGCTGCGACTACGCCCAGGTGGAGCAGCGCCATATCGACGCGGTGCGAGCGACAGCGGGCGAAGTCTTGGTCAACGGCGACCGAGTGATCGCAAGTTTTTATGTGGCGGGGGCCGAGCCCTCATCGCCGAGTTGCGTGGCCGGGCCGGGAGATAGTGACTCCACGAATACGGAACAATTCGTCACCTATAATGAAGGTCGCACGGGAGGAAGTGTGCAGCCCTCCTCGCTGGGGCATCCTGCCAATCCGGCCAACCGGGGATGTAAGTCGCAAAACGGAGCGAGCTGTCTGGCCGACGAGGGTTGGGACTACGAACGAATTCTGCGCTTTTATTACGGAGACGACGTCCGGGTGCGAATTCCAGACGAGAGCGCATGTGTAGAGCAGTCCGTCGACGGAGGAGTCTCTTCCCCGGCGGCCGGTGGAGGCGGGGGAGACGACGTCTGCGGGCTCTCGCCGACCAGTGACGACGGACATCAGGGATGTATCGATCCGTCGCAAACGCCGACGATTCTGCCGCGGTCGGCGTGGAACGCGCGTCCGCCGACGAATAACCGACCCCACCACACCCCGAATCGAATCACCGTCCACCATACGGTGACGGCCAACGAGGCCTCCGACGGAGCCAGTCAGGTGCGCCTGGTGCAAAATATCCACCAGGGACAGAACTGGTCGGATATCGGCTATCACTACCTGATCTCCTGGGACGGAACGATCTACGCGGGCAACCCGGCCGATCGCATGGGAGCACACGCCCGAAACGACAATAGCGGCAACCTGGGAATTGCCCTTCTGGGAACGTTCCACGAGAGCGTCTCGCCATCGAGCGCTCAAGTGGAGAGTCTGGCGAGGATGCTCGCCTATCTGAGTGCAAAACACGATATCCCCCTGGATCGATCGCAGATCCAGGGCCACGGAGAGTGGCCGGGACAGTCGACGCTGTGCCCGGGCCATAATGTGCAGGACCAGCTCGACAATATCGTGGATATGGCACGTTCTGACGGGTTGTGCGGTGAGCCGGAGCAGCCCTCGGACAGCGGCGGGGGCGCCGATGTGGACGAGTATCGCTATGTGCGGGTGACCGGGCTCGACGAAAATCCGATTCCCGATCCGGGAGACAATCCGGTGGACGGGTTCGAAGTGGACGCCATCTTCGGCCAACGAGGCTCCGAGTCATTCTACGCAAATAACGTGTTGTGCAGTCCCGGCGTCAATAACGCTCCAAACGCCCTGGGAGAGCCCGAGAATACGAGTTGCGAAAATCGCACCAGCACCGTGGCGGGAGTGCCCGTGGGCGGAGAGTTGGTGGTCGAGCTTTCCCAGCCCCTTGGAGAGGGAGATGTGCTCAACGTGGTGCAGAACTCCTATCAGACGGCCATGGCGAGCTGTGAGCCGACGGGAACGGCCCAGGTGGCGGTCTCGAAGGACGGTCGAATATGGAAGGTCCTCGACGATAACGTCACGGAAAACTGGACGCGCACGTTGAGCGCCGATGATTTTGTCTTCGGCGAGGGAGACGAAGCGGGGGATCTGGACGGATTCCAATTCATCGCTCCCAAGGCAGGAGGTGTCTATACCCCGGATCTGACGTTCAAGGCCATCGCCTCCAATCCGCAGATTCACACCGTGGAGTACTACGTGCCGGCCGACGCCGAGGAGGTCATCGACGAGGATTGGCTGATCGGTTCGTCCACCGCCTCCAGCTCCAATTACGAGGTGTTCTACGAGTTCCAGTACTACGGGCAGCGCAGGATCGCCGCCCGGGGACTGGATTCGCAGGGCAATGTGGTGGCCACCCAGGAGATCACGATCACCGTCAGCGATCACGACGGCGTCATCCCCGAGGGAGAGCGCAGCGATACGCCGTCGGGCTCAGCGGATATAAATACCGCTCTGGCCGATGCCATCGCCCAAGAGGGCGGGCGCTGCTACGATCCCAACGACTCCCAGGCCAGCGGCGATCGCTGTCAAAACGGGACCGGAGGATGGTCCTCCGGGCTGTGCTGGCGCTTTGTGAAGCGGGCTCTGGAGCGAGCTGGAATCAACTGGGCACATCTGCAAAATGCCGGGCCCTGTTCGTTCAATCGGTTCCACCTGTCGGCCTTCGGCTTTCGGTGCAACGCCGACGCCAACCCGGGGATGCTTGCCCAGATGGGCCTGAAGAAGATAGACGTGCCGACCACGCAAGCCCCGGCGGGAGCGATCATCGCCTGGGATCGTGGATGTGCCGGCTATCACTCCGAACACGGACATATCGAGATTTCACAGGGAGATGGGACGGCCTGCTCGGATTATTGCGGAAATATCCGTACCGATGCTAGCTGTGCCAGTGTTTACGTCCCGGTCAATTGAGGGAATGCGAGGTTTATTGATGAAGCATCGACAGAAGAAGACAAATCGATTGGTTCCACGTCGGGCGCATAGTGTGCTGTCGGTCCTGGCCGCCGCCCTGATGGTCCTGGCTTTCACCGTCGGATGTGACGGTCAGGAGGTGACGGTGGGTGGAAATAGCAACGATCAGTCGAATAACGACGATCCGCCCAATTCGGGCAGCAATAACCATTCCCACGAGCACGACGAGGAATATTTCGAGGCCCACGGCCCGGACGACGACATGGAGTTGATTCCCGCCGGAGAGCTTCAGGGCACATGGCGAGCGGCATTTGTGGAGGGCGACAGGCCCCTGGCCTATTTCGACATCTTCCACGATGAGGGAGAGTCGGAGGCCAGCGGTGACTTCACGCAGGGATTGGTGCCCCACGACTTCTACGACGGGACGACGGGGTCGCTGGACTCGGTGGTCATCGACGGTGATCAGGTGGAGGTCAATTGGAACCCCACCGATCAGGACGTGGAGATGTTCACCCTGACGTTGGAGCGTGACGACGACGAGACCTACACCGGCACCTTCGAGGCGGCGCAGTATCCCAATACCTACGAGGCGGAGATGACGCTGCAGGTTTTCGACGACGAGTAGGGGGCGAAGGGAGCGCCAGATTTGCTTCTGAGGAGGCGGTGTGAATAATAGTGAGGTCGCGGCGAGGGTTTCGCCGCGGCCTCGCCGCGTTTTCTCCCTCCATGGGGCCACTCGACCGGGTGGCCCTTCGTCGAGTTTGAGTCCGGAGCTGCTTTATGAGTGCTGCCATTGCGTTTTCCGTCGCCACAGAGGAGCCACATAGCCACCGACTGCAGGTGGAGATGCGCATCGAAGAGGTGGAGGAAGAGCAGTTGGTGCTGCGCATGCCCGTGTGGACACCGGGCAGCTATAAGGTGCGCGAATATTCGAAGCATGTGCAAAGGCTTGAAGTGCGCACAGAAGAGGGGAGAGAGTGCGCGGTGAAGAAGATCGACAAGGCGGGATGGCGGGTTGGGGCAGATGGGGCGAAGACGCTGATCGTGACCTACGAGGTATATGCCCACGAGTTGTCGCCGCGCCACAATCACGTCGACGGCTCACATGCCTTCTTCAATTGTGTGGCCACCTGTATGTATCCCGAGGGTCGCCTCGATGAGCCGGTGGAGCTCAGGGTGTTGGCCCCGAAGGAGGATTGGGAGGTCTTCTGCGGCCTGGAGAGGATGGAGGGGGAGGTGGCGAGATTCGTGGCGCAGGATTTCGACGAGCTCTTCGATACGCCGGTGGAGGTGGGACCCCACTCCTACTTCGAGGTGGAGGTCCGGGGGGTAAGACATCGCTTCGTGGTGTGGAGCGACGAGGAGCTGGATCTGGAGCCGCTTCGCCGCGATCTTCCGGTGGTGATCGAGGAGAATGCAGAGATGTTCGGCGGGCTTCCCTATGAGCGCTACCTATTCATCAATCACGTCGCCCGGGGCGTATGGGGAGGGCTGGAGCATCGTCATAGCAGCGTCAACCTATTTAGCCCGGAGCATTTCGATGCTACGGAGCGCGATGAGGAGGGAGAGCTGGGGGAGAAGTACGCCAATATCCTGCGCTTGCTGAGCCACGAGCACTTTCACGCCTACCATATTAAGCGTCTGCGCCCTGTGGAGCTCGGCCCCTTTGATTATCAGGGGGAAAATTACACCACCTCCCTGTGGGCCGTCGAGGGGGTGGTGAGCTACTTCGATACCTACCAGTTGCGGCGCAGCGGATTGATAGGAGCGCGGCGATATATGGAGTTGCTGGAGAAGCGAATCGCAAAGCTCGAGGCGGCGCCGGGGCGTCGAGAGCAGTCACTGGAGGAGGCCAGTTTCGATGCCTGGATTCGATTGTATCGGCCCGATGAAGACACTCGAAATTCGACGGTGTCCTATTATTTGAAGGGGGAGCTGGTGGTGTGGTTGCTCGATCTGTGGATTCGCGATCAGAGCGACGGAGAGAGGACGATGGCCGATGTGCTGCGCCAGATGTGGAGAGAGTATTATGTGGAAAGAGACGTCGGATTTGCACAGGGGGACGTAGAAGAGGCGGTCTCTGAGCAGGCGGGAGCCGATGCGTCGGCGGTCTTCGACCAGTTGGTGCGGGGTAGAGGACCCATCGAATGGGAAGAGTTTCTTGGGCCCGTCGGTTTGGAGTTGTGCCCGGAAGACGAGTGCGAAGAGGCGGGTTGGATCGGAGTGAAGACGAAAAAGAGCGCGGGCCGGGTGGAGGTGAGTTCTGTCGCCCGCGGCGGACCGTCCGAGGGGGCGGGGGTGTACGCAGGAGACGAGATCGTGGCTGTCAACGGCTGGAACGTGCGTGATAAGGACGTGGAGGACCTCATCGGAGAGATTGCCCCGGGAGAGGTCGTGAATTTTCACCTATTTCGACGCCACCGCCTGCATCATGTGTCGATCGTCTGCGAAGAGGCACCGCCTTCGTCGTATCGGCTAAAGCCGGCGGAGGAGATGTCGCCGCGTCAACGCAAATTGCTGAAGAGCTGGCTGGGAGTGACCCAATGGAAGACAGATTGACGGCCCGAGCCGTCGTAAAAACGCTGATCACAATGGGAGTCGTCGTCATCACGGCGCTGGCGGCGCCGATGGTGTTGGCGTCGGATGGGCAGCGAAGCTCCGACGAGGTGTCACGGATTACCCGCCAGGTCTCCCAGGAGATCTACAGTCCCTATTGTCCGGGGCAGACCTTGCAGATGTGTCCGTCTTCGAATGCCTCCGAGGCGCGCCAGCAGATCCAACGGATGGCCGCCGAGGGGATGGACGCCGAGGAGATCAAGCAGGTATTGCTAGAGCGCTACGGCAGTGAGTACGAATTGGTGGAACCACCCAGCAGTGAGCAGAGCTTGTTGTTGGGGGGAATTGTGGGAGGATTGGTGGTGGCCACGTTGGCAGTGGGATTGTTGGCTCGGCGACGATTGACGAGTTCCGATGAAGAGGACGTGGACACAGAGTTCGCCGGCGACTTCGATGAAGAGCAGGACGAAATGTTGTTGGCCGAGCTTCGGGCCGAATACGACGACTGGTCCGAGAAGTAAATTCCACCCCCCCCTGCCCGAGCAGGATACGCAAAAAAGGTGGGTCAGGAGTCGTCGTCGGAGTCCCAGGGATTTCCGAAGAGATCGCCCAATGTGGCACCGGAGTCGGCGTCGTCATCGGAGTATTGGCGAAGGTCCGACTCCTCGACGGGCAATTCGTCGCGTACCAATGAGAGTCCGATGCGGCGTTTTTTGCGGTCGAATTTCATCACCAATGCGTTGACGGTCTGACCGGGGCGGACGACTTCAGCCGGTTTGCCGATGCGGGCATCGCTGAGCTCGGAGATATGGATGAGCCCTTCGACGCCTTCGACGATCTCGGCGAAGGCACCGAAATCGGTGAGCTTGGTGATGGTGACGTCGATCTTTTCGCCGGGCACAGCCACGTCTTCCACCTCTTCCCAGGGGTCGGGCTGGAGTTGCTTGACCCCCAGGCTCATGCGCTGGGCGTCGATATCGATGTCCAGGACCACCACTTCGATTTGTTGCCCCTCTTCAAATTTCTGAGCCGGATGGTCGATGGATTCCGTCCAGGACAGGTCGCTGACGTGGACGAGGCCCTCGACCCCTTCTTCGGCTTCTACGAAGAGGCCGAAGTCGGTGATGCTGGTGATGGGACCGCTAAAGCGGGTCTCGGGAGGATAATTTTCTGCCACCACCTCCCAGGGGTTGTCCTCGAGCTGTTTGACGCTGAGACTGATGCGCTCTTTGTCGTCGTCGATATCCAGGATTTTGACTTCTAGTTGTTGTCCCTTGTCGAGGACCTGGCCGGGGTGATTGACGCGGCGGGTCCAAGATAATTCGCTGACGTGGACCAACCCCTCCAGTCCGGGCTCCAGGGCGACGAAGGCGCCGAAATTGGTGAGGCTGACGACCTCCCCGCTGACGACCTGCCCCGGTTGGTAGCGCTCTTTGATATTGTCCCAGGGGTTGTCCAGAAGTTGTTTGCGCCCCAGTCCGAGGCGATTTTTGTCGGGGTTCCACTCCAGGATGACGACCTCGATCTCGTCGCCCGGGCTGACCACATCGCGGGGATGGTCGACGCGGCCCCAATCCATATTGGTGACGTGGAGCAGGCCGTCGATGCCGCCGATATCGACGAAGGCCCCGTATTGTTGGATGTTGCGCACCACGCCGGTGTGCTTTTGTCCCTCGGCCAGGCTTTCGATGAGCTGTTGTTTCTGGGCCTTGCGCTGCTCTTCGAGCATTTTCTTTCGGCTGACGACGATATTGCCGCGCTTTTTGTCGAATTCAATGACCTGGAAGGAGGACTCTTCTCCGAGGTAGGCCGTGCAATCGTCGACGCGGTGAAGTTCGACGTGGCTGCGGGGAAGGAAGGCGCGCACGCCGATATCGACGGAGAGGCCGCCTTTATTTTCGGCGGTGATGATGCCGTCGACGGATTTGCCGGATTGTTGGATGGATTCCAGCCAACGCCAGATGGCGAGTTTTTCGGCCTTCTTGACCGAAGCCAGCCAGCGATCGCCCCGCTTTTGTTCGACCAGCAAGGGGACGTTATCGCCGGGAGCGAAGGGAAGGGTGTCGGAAAATTCGTCTCGCTCGACCTGAGCACAGCGATCACCACCGAGATCGAAGAGAAGAGATTGAGAGTCTTCGTCTTCGTCGACGAAAGAAGCAGCGACGAGATTATTGAATAATTTGTCGTCTTCGATGGTGGAAGCGGGATCGACGCGGTCGAGAATGGAAAGTGGTGCCGACATGGGGGAATCCTGGGTGCTTGGTGCTGGGAGGTTGGTATTCGGTATCGGTGGCTCGGGATTATCCGTCATCATCTTGCGACTTTCGGCGAATGAAGACGCCGCCGGCAGCCTTTTCACGTCCTTGCAATCGCTCCCGGGACGGGACGTCGTGATCGAGGCGGCACAGATTGCAGTCGTAGAAGCGATCGGGCTTCGGCTCGAAGGGAAGATAGTCGGTTCGACCACAGGTGTCACACTGGAACTCCCACTCTGCGCCGGCTTCCTGTTTTTTCTTGCGCTCGATGCGAGCCCAGTCGGAGTTGGTGCCGAATTCCTCTCGCGCGCAGTCTCGGCAAAGGATGTCGTCCAGATCTGCACCTTTGGGGACGTAGTCCAGGGTGTCGGCTCCACCGCACTCGGCACAGGTGATGGGGAGCATGACTCGGGTGCCGTGTTTTTTTCGGGGGATCGTCTTTCGCTTTCGGACCTTCCTGGCCGTGGAGGGGGTGTGCATCCGGCATTTGGAGCACAATACCGAGGTGTCCGCTGCCGGCTCTTCGGCGACGTCTTCGATGGCCTTGCACTGAGAGCAGATGATCTTGGGCATGAGAATCTCGGATTTTGTACCGGAGTTGGTGTGTTCAAAAAAAGCGGCCCCATACTGGATCGGATGTGGCCGATCCTGCAAGGTGAGGCTTGCTACATCATCTCAATACTACAACGGCCGGGGTCGGGTGAATATTGCAATCGTAGCAGGTCGATCGGAAACGGAGGAAACTAGCGGTATGTGTACGATTATCATGGCCTGGGGTGTGAAGCAGGGACCGAAGTTATATGTCATCTCCAATCGCGATGAAGCGTTGGACCGGCCGGCCGAAGAGCCGACGGTACATCAGATGGGGTCGATGCGGATACTGGCCCCTCGGGACCTGAAGGCCGGAGGAACCTGGGTCGGGTTGAACGAGATGGGAGTGTTTGCGGCGATTACGAACCGATTTGGCCTGGAGAGCACCGATCATCATCGCAGCAGGGGCCATCTGATCTTCCGGGCGCTGGAGATGGAGAGCGCTGAGGCTGCGGCGGCGACGATCGAGAAGTTGGTGGCGACGGATTACAACGGTTTCCACCTCGTGGTAGCCGGCGAAGACGGGAGCCGGGTGGTGTGGAATGACGGTTCGTCGATGCACAAAGAGGTCCTGGGATCGGGATATCATGTCGTCACGGAGCGCAGTTTCGGCGCAGCACCCTCGCGCCGCCTGAACAGATTAGGGGAGCGGGTCGGGAGGCTGGAGGGCTGGTCGGCGGAGTATCGTCAGAAGTTTCGACGCTGGATGAGGGAGCACGATCAGGAGCATCCGTTGGAGGGAACGTGCATTCACGCCGAGGATCGCAATTACGGCACCCGATCGTCGACGATCGTGGAGTTGGGAGCACACCGGCGATTTATGCATGCAGTCGGGGCGCCCTGTATGGCGCCCTATGAGGATTATATGGAAGAGTTGTTCGCCTGCGGGGAGGCAGATTCGAAGAGGCCATGAGTATAACGCCACCGGGTCCGACGATCAATGATCGGCTTTGGGTTTGCGCAAATGGAGTATGAGTATCAGAATGGTAAGGAAGCTGGTTGAGGTGATGATTGGGTATTGCAGCGGGTGGGAAGTCAATGAAGAGTGATTCAGACGAACTGGCGGGGTTTCGAAAATTATACAATTTTTCACGCCTCTTGCTGGATAGCGACGACCCTGAGGGTCTGTTGACGCGACTCGTGGAGGCGACCCGCAGGGTGACGAAAGCCGACGAAGTGATTCTCTTTGAGATTCAAAAAGGGGATCCGAAGATTCGGGCATTGGCGTCGGATCGACCCGAAGAGAGCAATTCGGGAGGGCCCGATTATTCGGAGACTCTCGTTCAGGAGGTGATCCGGCGTGGGTCACCGCTGTTGTTGAAGGACGTGAGTGAAGATCCGCGCTTCGGGGAGGCGCGATCGGTACAATTGTTGTCGATCACCAGCGCCATGGGAGCTCCCCTTTTGGGAGAGGGCGAATTGAAGGGGATCATCTATGCTTCGCGCCAGCGATTGGCCGAGAATTTTACGGATTATCACCGGGAATTGATGACCGTCGCCGCTTCGCAGGCCAGTCTGCTGATGGATCGGCTGGCGGCGATGGAGGCGTTGAGAGAAAGTGAGTTGCGTCACCGCTCCCTTGTGGAAACCTCACCATCGACGATCGCAGTCTTAAAGGGGGAACGACTGGTATTTGCGAATCAGAAGGCATGTCAACTCTGGGGTCGTGCGTCTGTACAGGAGTTGGAAGGGGTGGGTTGCGAGGAGTTATTCGATCCCTGGAGATCGCAGGCGTTGATGCGTCAGGTGCAGCAAGGTGAGGACTTCGACTCCGTATATGCCTGGACGTCCACCAGTGATGGTGAGGCCGATCGTCCCGTAGAAGTGATGGGACGGGCGGTACAATTTGACGGGGCGCAGGCGATGCAACTGCGCGTCAATGAGGTCAATGAAGAGGCGTCTATCTTTGCCCAGCGGTTACGGGCGGATCGATTGATGCTGATGGGGACGATGGCGGCGACGATGGGGCACGAGATCAACAATCCGCTGTCCTATGTGTATACCAATCTGGACTTCGTCTACGAGGAATTCCTCACCTGGTGCGAAACGGAGGGGTCGGTGACGGCGGCAGACAATGAGTCTGTGCGCGAGGTGCTGGAGGCCCTGGAGTCGGCGCGAGAGGGGACGGAGCGGATTCGCGCCGTGGTCGACAGTGTGCAGAATTTTACTCGCCTCGACGAAGGAGAGGAGGATCCGACGACCATCGAGGAGCCGTTGAAGTCGTCGCTGCGTATCGTGCGAGAGAAGTTGAGCCCTGAGGTAGAGCTGCAGTTGGACGTACGGCCCACGGCACCGGTGCCGTTGAGTGCTGCGAAGTTGGGTCAGGTGTTGTTGAACGTTCTGGTCAACGCTGCTCACGCTCTGGGAGAGGATGAAGGGGAGGAAGAGGGACGTCTGGAGGTGCGAACCCGAGAGATCGCCGGCGAAGTATTGATCGAGGTCGCCGATAATGGGCCGGGGATCGGTCCCGAGATTCGCCACCATATCTTCGAGCCCTTCGTGTCTACAAAAGATGATGATATTGGCACCGGGTTGGGGTTGTCGATTTGTCGAGAAATCGTAGATTCTGCCGACGGGTCGATCGAGGTGGAGAGTGACGTGGGGAAGGGGAGTCTATTTCGGATCATCCTTCCGGCCCTCAACGAGATCGACACCCAGCGGATTCCGGTGGTCCCTGAGGCACGAGGCCAGGTGCAGGCGCGAGTGCTCGTCGTCGATCCGGAGCCGACGTTGGGTCGGAGCCTGCAGCGGGTCCTTCAGGATGTGCACGATGTCACCGCCGTACATACCACGGGAGCTGCGGTGGACCTCCTTGCGGGCTCCTACGATTTCGATGTCATCCTCTGTGACCTCAGATTGCGGGGAGGGGTGGGGAGAGATCTCTTTGGCTGGGTCGAGGAGAATGCACTCCACTACTGGGACCGGTTGGTGGCCATGACCGCCAGCAGGGTGGATCAGCGTTCGCGAGAGTATCTGGACGGGTTGCCGAATCCGTGGATCGCCAAGCCCTTCGATATCAACCGCCTTCGTGCGATCATCGAAAGCCTCGTCCAACGCGAGACGAGCGACGTCAATGTAAGTTGAGGCCGCCACAAGGCCCCAACGGGATGATCTCCACAGGGAGGCGATATAGCGTGAGCGGAAGAGACGATCAGAACGACGAGAAAGAAAAGATCACCGTATTATTTCCCGACGCCGAAGACGAGGAGAGCCAGGCGGAAGAAGAAGGGCTGAGCGAGGAGTCCGACACGGACACGTCGCAGCCTGAGGCCGACGTGGTGCGCGTAGACTTCGGCGGTGAAAAGAGGCGGTCACTGCAGGAGGTGGTGGAGGAAGCGAAAAAATCGCAATCCGGCCTGGAGACGGCGAAATATCGAGTCTTTGAGCGCATGGTGGAGCAGGGGATGGTGATGGTGACGCTGGACACTCGTATGGCCGGGGTAGTCGTGCCCGATCAATTCGAAGGATTACCGGAGCTTCGCCTTAACTTCAGCCACCTCTTCCAGATCGAGGATTTCGATTACGACGAACGGGGAGTGCGCGCCTCATTGTCCTTCAAGGGAGTGCGTCGTTTCTGCGACGTTCCCTGGGAGGCGGTGTACATGCTGTACAGTCATGAGACGGGGGATGTGGTGGTCTTCGATCCCGAAAAACTGCCGTAAGGAAGGCCTCAATAACGGGGAGGCCCGTGTTCCTCGAGATATTCGCGGACCTCCTGGAGCTGTTCGTCCGTCACCTCCGGTGTCGCGAAGTAGCGATGGCAGAGCTGCAGAGATCCGCTGATGGCGACGATGACGAAGACGATGAGAGCAGCTTTTCGCCAGGGAAGTCCGTCCTGAGGGATATCTCCCAGTTTTTCAATGACGTTTCGGGTGGGTTCGTGGGTGGGTGACAGGTCCTGAGCCCGTTGTGCGAAGGACAGCGCCGTTTGCCGATCTTCGCGGCGTCCGTGATCGCCGTAGCGGTGGGCGTAGATCTCGGCCAAGAGATAGTGGGGCTGAAGGCGAACGGGAGATAGGAGAACGGCATCGCGAAGAAGAGGTTCTGCCTTCTCGTCGTCGCCCTCCTCGATCGCATTCTGGGCGGCGCGGGTCAACTCCAGGGCTCGTCGGTCACACTCTTCGGAGTCTTCCTCACTCATCTGCACAGATTCGGCGATGGTGCGAAGCCGGTTGGGGTTGGGAAGTTCGCCATCTTCGTCCCAGGCATTGTGGGCCTGTTCGAGATAGCGTTGAATCGTCGATGGGGTGGTGGTCTCAGTCACGATCGAATCCGATGCAGCGTGGTGGTTCAGGTGGGGGGCAGGGCGTCGCGCATCTCCGCTCGCCAGGTAAAGGTGTCGGGCTCATCTTCAACGAGATAGCCGTAACGGGACAAAAATTCCCGAGGCGAAATGCCGACGATCTCCGCCAGACGTTGCAGTTCGTCATCGTCGTCGAAGTCTGCCGTGGTCAGGCGCTGCATATAGCGCCGTGCTACCAGATAGCTCTCGGAGTTGATATCGACGAGTCGCACTCGCGTCTGACCTGTGGTGGGATCGCGCATCTGGTCGAAGCTCTGAATGGTGCGTCGGCCCCGGTCGATGAGGACCATGGCGTCCGTTCCTCCTTCAGCGAGAAATCGAGTAGCGGCGTAGCCCAGATCGCGGGTGTATTCGATATCAAAGGGCACCGGGCGCGCGCAGCGCAGTTCGTAGCCCAATTTGATCTCGTTGAATTGGAGGTCCAGTCCTCTCTGGTCAAGACGTGAATTGAGCTCATCGCTGATGAGGACACCCAGCTCGAGGTTGGACAGTCGGATCCGTCCCTGGCTGTCGCGTTTGATGGAAGAGAATCGCTGGAGTTCGTCCGGATCAAGTCGGTGGACGAGGCCCTCGGCGAGGATGGCAACTCCCCAGGGCCGTCCGTGAGCGAGACTCTTGATGACGGCGCCGTCGACGATGTCTACATAGTGCTCCAGAGGAACGCGGCGATCGGGGAATTCCTCGGGGATGAGGGTGATGGTGGCGCCGGCGGCCTTGCCGATGCCAAGTGCCAGGTGGCCGGCGTTTCGGCCCATGGCGACGACGGCGTACCATCTCTGGCAGGACCGGGCGTCGCGCATCAGGTTCTGGACCAATTCCACTCCCAGATGACGGGCGGTGGTGAAGCCGAAGGTGGGGATGCCCTCGGGAAGAGGCAGGTCGTTGTCGATGGTCTTCGGGACGTGGACGACGTTGAGTTCATCACCCATTGCAGCGCTGATCGCCGCCGCTCCCGAGGCCGTACCATCGCCGCCGATCGTGACCAGGTGGTCGATTCGGTGTTGGCGCAAGGTCTTTAGCACCGGACGTAGATCTCCATGCTGGCAGGGGTGGGTGCGCGACATTCCGAGCATGGAACCGCCGTCGTAGTGAATCCAGGCGACGTCCTGAATGGTCAGTGGCTTGAGCCTGTCGTCGATGAGGCCGGCGAATCCATCGAGGGCGCCGTAGACTTCCCATCCCAAATTCAGCGCTTCCAGAGTGGCGGCGTTGATCACGGAGTTGACGCCGGGAGCCGGGCCGCCGCTGGTGAGAATGGCCATACGTGTCGAGGTGTCGGTCATGATAAATGGACTGTGCAGTGGGTCAGAGTGGGGCAGAGCAGACGGCCCCGAGGGCCATTATGCACGACTAAGTTGAAAATGCGATGATAACGCCGTGAACAGAAGTTGTAGGTCTGCTCGAGGGATATGGTGGAAGTGAAAATACGTCATAATGGACAACAGGCAAAATGGTAACGTTCTTGACAACAGCCACAGAACGGTTTAATCGGAAACGTAGCACCTGATGAGCGAATCATTTAGGTGAGATCGTAAGTCGATACCACAGGCAGAAAAAACGAGAGGAAGATCATGCTTCGGATTTTAGCGTTGATTTTCGTAGGGATGCTGGCGTTGAGCGGCTGTGATGAGCCGGACGACGCTGATCCGCCACCGCCGGAAGATCCGCCGGAGGAATTGGTGGAAGAAGATGATCCTGCGGAAGAAGAGGATGAGGCGGCCGACGAAGAAGAGGAGGCCATCGAAGAAGAAGAGGCCGACGAAGAGGATGCGGAGGCCGACGAAGAAGAAGAAGAAGAGGACGAGGAGTAATTTATATTCCTCGCCCCCTGTGTGTGGGCTGAACCAGACTCAGGGGCCTCTTTCTTTGAGGAAAGCCGATCGGGAAACCGATCGGCTTTTTTTTTCGGACAGAGATCGTCGAATTTTGAGAGCTACGGGAGAGAAGCAGGTTGTGGAAGTGGTTCTGCTTTCGTGCTGGACGTCCTGGGCTCACAGCGCCCAGCGATCGGCCAGGGCGCCCAGATCGTTGCCGAGCTCTCGAAAGTCCCTTAGAAGCTCGTCGGCCCAGCTTCGCTTAAGGGATAGCCGCTGGCGAAGTGGCTCGAGAAATACGGATTCGGAAGGGTGGCCGGCGTCGTCGGCGATGCGGTCGAGAGCGTCATGGGAGATGGACAGGATCGCCTCGGCCAGGTGGTGAACGGAGCCGAAGGGGGAATCACCGTGAATGCCGTCGCGGTAGCACGTTTCGACGAGGCGGCGATGCTCGTCCTCTCGAAGGGGATCGAAGAGCGAGGCCACGGCTCGTCGAGCCGAATCGTCATAGAGCAAGCCCTTCCACAGGGCGGGAAGTGCGAGGACGGCGTCGCGAGGGCCACCGTCGGCGCTACGGACCTCGATGAATTGCTTCAGACGAACGTCGGGAAAGAGCGTGGACAGGTGGAGCTCGAAATCACCGACGGTGGCCTGAAAATCTCCATAGCCTTCGTCGATGAATTGTCGAAAGGAATGTCCCGTCATGTCGACGTATTTTCCCTGGCGGCGGATAAAGAACATCGGCACGTCCAGGGCATACGCCAGATAGTCCTCGTATCCCCAGTCGTTGCGATACATAAAGGATGGGACGCCCGTGCGGTCGGGATCGGTGTGATGCCACCAGACGAAATTTCGCCGCGATTGAAATCCCGTCTCCTCGCCTTGTTGCACGGGGCTGTTGGCGAAAAGTGCGCCCACGACGGGTGAGGCGAGGACGGCGGTATGAATCAGGTCGACGGCGTCCTCTTCGGAGCAATAGTCGAAGTTGGCCTGTACCGTACAGGTGGTCTTCATCATCCAGTGGGCCATCTTGCCCCGGGTAGGGAGGTAGCGGCGCATCAATTGGTAGCGTTTTTTGGGCATCCAGGGGACGTCGTCGAGGCCGACGCAGGGGTTCATGCCCCAGATGACGAAGCGCAGATCATCGTCGGCGACGGCCTTCAGCTGGCGAAGGTGCTCATCGAATTCGGCGGCCGTCTCGAAGACGGTGTCCGTGACGGTGCCGGACAGCTCGAATTGCCCGCCCGGTTCAAGGGTGATGGCGCCGCCGTCGCCGAGCACGGCGACGACGTGTCCGTTGTCCAGCGGAGCGGGCTCCCAATCGAAGCGCTCCACGAGGGCATCGAATAAATCGCCGAAGCCACCTGGTTCTTCGTAGGACAGCATGGAGCCATCGCTTGTTCGGATGACGAATTTTTCGTGCTCCGTTCCGATGCCCCGTCGCCGGGGAGGCTTTTCACCGCGGCGAAAATAGTCGATGAGTTGGTCGAGATCGGTGATGGGACGCGGGTCGGTATCCTGATCGAGGGACATGGCGAGAATAAGGCTCTTGGAGAGAGAAAGGGACGCGATACGGCACTGCGCCGGTGGGGAATTACAGACGGGGCCAACAGTAGTGCAGGAGTTTGGGAGGACGCAAGGGGTTAGATCGTTTGGTGGGGCAGAGAAGCGAACGAGGTTTTCAACGGGGGGGGGCTGTGGTTACACTTGCCGGGTGCTGACGAGGTCCCGGCGTTCGGCGCGAACGACGAAGTGGATTCTGGAGGTTGCATGGGTACACATAGGTGGAGTGGCCGGCGATGGCTGGCGCTATCGGCGATGGCGATCGCACCGTGGATTTTTGTGGGTTGTGCGTCGGGAGTAGACACGGTGGGTATGCCCGGGTTGGAGGAGGTGGCGCCGAGTCCGCCGGGGGAGGCCGAAGGGGAGCCGAGATTGGTCAGAGGTGATGACGGATTGCTCTATGCCCTGGGCGATTTCGAGTCTGCGCCGCGACCGGGACAGCTGGTATTTGGCACCTACGGCGGTGACTGGCCCTTGGAGGAGACGCCTGCTCCGGCCCTTTTCGCAGGAGAAGTGGTCAAGGTGTTGAGCGACGGTGTCGTCAGGGTTCATGGGCTCTACGAGTTTCCCGATCGGCCAGAAGATGAACTGCAGGTCCATATCGTCGACACTCGCGGGGAAGAGTCGATGGGCAAGGGGCTCGATGTGGTGGAGGCCGTCTTTGGCGCAGACGAGGCCGGTGAGGGCCAATCGCCTTTTGAAGAGGTGGAATTCGGGCTGGGAAGGGCCGAGGGGGTTCAGGAGGGCGATATGTACGCCGTGATCCGTCCCTACGATCCACAAAAGGGAGCGGGGTTCGGCCAATTGAGCCGGCGTTTGTCGAATGTCTGTCGAGTCGTGGACGTAGGGGTGCAATCGAGCACCTGCCGGTTGCGTCAGGGGCATCCTCACCATCACGGGCAGGAGGCAGCGGCTGAGGTGGGCGATTTCGTCGTCTTTTTGGAGCCCCGTCTGTCACCGCAGCGGCGCAAGGGACGAATTCTCGTCTCTCAGGTGGAAGACGAAGATGTAAACGAGGCGATTCAAGCACACCTCGAGGAGTATTTCGCCCCTTATCCCGGGGGAAATGTGTCGGTGGAGTTCTTCGACCAGTCCGGCGACGGACCACCGCTGGAGAATTGGCAGGGACGAGGCGGAGAAGGTGCGGAGAGATGGGCCGACAAAGAAATCGACGCTCGAGATACAGAGTTTTTCCGCTGGGGTCGTCGCCTGGAGACCGACGAGCCGGCGCTGTTGGTGGGGGTCAGTCTGGAGGATGGCCAGGTGGTGCTCAACTATACGGGGCTGGGTGGAGCTGTGGGGCCGGGAATGGTCGCCGCTCCTCCCGAAGGGGGGGTGGAGATGGGACCCGTAGACAATATCGGTGATGAAAGTTGGATCGGATTTGCGTCGATGTTGAAGGGAGCGATGCTGGTCTATCGCGGAGAGACGTCGGAGGCATTGATGCATCTGCACCAGGCGCTGGATCAGTCCGATCTGCAAGGGCCCTGGCGCTGGCACGCCCGTGATCAACGCGCCATGCGTTGGGCCGCCCTCGATCGCTTCGAGGAAGCGTTGTGGCTGGTATATGAGGACGAGGCACAGGGCCGAGCCAACGACGATGATCAGGCGCTGTACAACGCAATGGGCACCCGGGTGCGTCTGCACGATTATCTGGAGCAGCATCAGGTGGCCTATGAGGCGGCTAGAGAATATCTCGACGCCCACCAAGGGGAGGCCGGCGTGCGCGGGATCTATCTGTCGGCGCTGGCGATGTTTGCTGAGATGGCAGCTCAGGTCGGGGAATTCGATGAGACTCGAGAGGCCATCGACGAGCTTCACGAGTTGTGTCCGAAGGGCTGTGAGGGGGATCTGCTGGGGTTGTTGGCCGGCATCTACTGGGCGGTCATGGATGACGAATCGGGTCTGCAGGACGAGTTGGTGGAACAGATGGTCGATGTCGGCGAAAGGGATCCGGCCACGTCCCTCGCCTATGCCCGAATGTTCCAGGGATGGAATCATATGCGGGAAGACGATATGGATTGGGCCATGGTGGCATTTCGCGAGGCGCTGCGGCGATTCGAGCAAGAGAATATGGAGCACGGGGCAGCCCGTGCGAAGTTCTATCTCGCCATCACCCTGATGGAGCGCGACGAATTGGAGGAGGCGTATGTAAATGCCATCGAGGCGCTGCAATATATGACCGAGATCGGC
The DNA here is from genome assembly GCA_007131755.1 of Myxococcales bacterium. GTDB lineage: Bacteria > Myxococcota_A > Bradymonadia > Bradymonadales > Bradymonadaceae > SLJM01. The sequence goes on from SLPW01000130.1 coordinate 24,730, forward strand.
GATTATTCGTCGATGGCGCGTATCTATGAGCGCATGGCCTTTTTATTCGTTCCCTTTGATCCGGACGCGACGCGAGGGCTGTATCTTGCGGCGCCTCGATTTCTGCGTGACGGGCTCCAGGCGCAGATGGGTACGGGAGACTATGGCCGGGCCTCGGAGGCGGGCTTCGCCTATGCCCACTTTCTCCTGAGTTCGGGGAGCCTCGACGAGGCGCGTCGTGCATTCGACCAGGCGGCGACCAGGGCAATTCGAACGGCACGTTTCGACATGGTGGCCCTGTCGAATCTCTTTTTGGCGATGATCGCCGAATATGAAGGGGATATGCAGACCTACCAACGAAAGATCGAACAGGCCAAGGCGATGGCAGCCCTGGCGGACGAGCCCTTCGTCGACGAGTTGATTGAGGAGTTTCTGTCCCCCTCGGACTCACAGGAGGCCGAGGATCCGACGCAGTTTTTGTAGATTCGCAGCGCCTTTGCCCTGGGAGGCGATGCCCCTGGGGCTTCGCTTCGGTACCTCCCCTGTCAAGGCAGCGAGGGGATAGTGTGATGTACGAGGAGTAGTGATGAAGACCTCCCCGCATATTTTCAAGAACGAGCCCTATCTGGTGGAGAAGGTATGGGGCGGAAGGCGTCTCGAGACACATTTCGGCAAGGAATTGCCCACCCAGAAGTGTTATGGAGAGGCCTGGGAGGTCGCCGATCTGGATGAGGGGCAGTCTCGGGTGGGTTCGGGGCCGCTAAAGGGGCTTCCACTGCGAGCGTTGGCCGAGGGGTGGCGAAGAGCGTTGGTGGGGCGCAGGGCCGTGAGAGAGGATCGGTTTCCGCTGTTGGTGAAGTTATTGGATGCCCAGCGCGATTTGAGCGTGCAGGTCCACCCCGGCCCGAAAGATGCGAAGCGAATCGAGGGGGCGTCGAGCAAATGCGAGACGTGGCTTATCCTGGACGTCAGCGACGATGGGGAGATCATCCACGGCCTTGGCGAAAACGGGGTGTCCACCAGTGATTTTCGCAAGGCTGTCGCCGAGGGGGCCGTAGAGGAGTTGCTTCAGCGCGTGCCTGTGGCAGCAGGGGACGTGGTGGACGTGGAGCCGGGGACGATCCACGCCATCTGCGCCGGAGTGGCGCTGCTGGAGATCCAGGAGCCCTCGGATACGACCTATCGCATCTACGACTACGACAGGCCCGGGATCGACGGCAAGCCGCGTCAGTTGCACCTCGATCGAGCCATGGAGGTGGCGAGGCTGGAGCGCTCCGACGAGATCCTGCGCCCAGTGCGAGTCATCGAGGACGGACTCGACCTTCTGGCCTGCACGCCGGTCTACCGGATCGAGCGCTTATATATCTCAGAGGCGGGGGCGGTGAGCTGGCAGGTCGATCCCGAATCACCGCAGGTGCTCCACGTATTGGAGGGAGAGCTGGTGGTGGAAGACGGCATCGGTGGATCGATCGAGCTAGGTGCCCATGAGTCGGCGGTGGTGCCGGCGATGGTGGGCTCCGTGTGCTGTGAGTTTGATCAGGATAGTACGGTCGTGGTCAGCGGATTGGCGGTGGAGAAGCTGGTCCGGGGCCTACAGGTCGATGAAATGTCGGCGATGACATCCTGATAACGTCGCTGGAGAATGACGAAATAAGGCCCCGTACTCTCGGGGAAAGAGAGCGCGGGGCCTTATGGTTTTCATCGCCATGAACGGCAATTAGAGGGGAAAGCAGAGTCCGAACAGACATTCCTGACCATCGGGACACCCGTCTTCTCCTCCCGTAATTGGAGCCATCATGTCACAGCCGGTGCACAGGAACCCGTCACAGGTAGCATCACCGGGGCAGGTACAGTCGGGATTGCACAGACCGCAGTCTCCTCCGCCGAGGACTTCACAGGTGCCGTCGTTGCAGACCTGGCCGTCGGGGCAGGACATGGGGTCTTCGGGGTCGCAGGATTGTCCGCCCTCCGGAGGTGAGCAAGTACCACTGTCGCATTCGTAACCCGAGGGGCAGTCGGCATCAGATCCGCAGCCGGAGGGTGGAATGCAGGCATTGTCCTCACAGAGGTAGCCGCCGGAGCAGTCGGCGGGACCGATACACTCCACGCAGCAGTCGTCAATGCAGTAGGGAGTGGGATGAGAGCAGGTTCCGGGTTGGTTCTGGCTGCACGGGGTATCACAGGTGCCGGGGTTGGTAGGAGAGTCGTCGACGCATTGGCCGTTGTTGCAGATGTCGTTGCCGCTGCAGTGGGAGGTCGTCGTGCATTCGACGCACTGGCAAGCTACTTCGTCAAGATGCGGGGTGGCTCCGGAGCACATACCGGGGTCCATCTCACATTCTCCGCCGTTTCCTCCGTCGTCTACGCAGTTTCCGTTGTCGCAGCTTTCGCCGGGGTCGCAGTCCGTATCGGTCTGGCATTCGTCGGTGCTGCCGCCGTTGCCCTCGATGCAGTTTCCGGCGGGGCTGCAGATCTCACCTTCGTCACAATCGCTGCTGGAGGAGCAGGAGCTGGATTCGGAGCAGGTGCCGTCGACGCAGTCGTAGTTGTCGCCGCAGTCGGCGTCACTGCTGCAGGCCGCGGCGGAACAGGTCCCTTCAGGGTTATTGGAGGAGACGTAGCAGATCTGGTCGTTCTGGCACCAATCACAGCTCTCGGAGATGCAGGCTCCGCTGGGAGTGCAGACACTTCCCGGGTCGCAGTCGACGTCATCGACGCATTCGGCCCCGCTTTGATTGTCCGTCGATCCACCGCTGGGATCTTCGCCGGCACATGCCGCAGCAAAGAGGAGAAGCAAGGCAGACAGGAAGATGACGAAGTGGGAAGGGAGCTTCCCCAGGGGGGCGTTGGTCTCTTGAAGCTGAGCAATCATAAATCCACCTGTAGGCCGTTTGAATTTCATCGAAGGTCCGGCGGCATCGAGCGCCCACGACGTCTGGTCGCTCGTAATGTTCACGAACGGTAACAATGCTCACCGAGACAGTATAGTGAGGGATAGGGCTGGATTCAAATCCTCTTTGCACGCAAGAAAGGATAGTGGGCGAAGCTTGTATGTCAATTGGTTCTGTGATGTCTTGGCGCCGAAGGATCCCAGAGTAAGGAGGATAAAGAGGATGCGAAATCTGATCACGTCGGGGCTGAAGAAGCTGGTCAAGTCGGAGTCGCGCTACTCCAAAGGCGATCGCCAGGCGGTGGTGATCTCGGTGGCCACCGTAAAAGGAGGGGTGGGAAAGACGACGACGGCGGTGAATCTTGCGGCGGCCATGGCAGCCAACCACGACAAGCGAGTGCTGCTCATCGATCTGGACGCCCAGGGCCACTGTACGACGAGCCTGGCGTCGGTGGTGGACGCACAGGCAACAGAGGCGATCCCGGTCCACAAGGTTCTGCTCGACGAAGAGCAACGGGAGGTGCTCGATGCAGCGGTGGCCACCGAGATCGAGGGATTGGATATCACCCTGGCCGATGCGGAGTTGGCGGATGCCGAGGGGAGGATCAGCCAGAAGATCGGAAAGGAGTTGCTGTTGCGCGACGCCCTGGAGATGACGCGCACACACTACGATGTGATCCTCATCGACTGTCCGCCCAATAAGGGAAATCTGACGCTGAACGCTCTGTTGGCCTCCGACCAGGTGTTGATCCCCACCGATCTGTCGCCCCTTTCGGTGCAGGGAGCGGACGAGTTGATCGATACCGTGTTGACCGTGCGGCGTAGATTGGGTCATGAATTGGAAGTGTTGGGGGTGGTGTTGACCCGCGTCGACGGGCGCACGGTGACGATCAACGAGGAAGTGCGTCAGACCATCGACGAGGCCTGGGGAGAGCTGGTGTTGGAGCAGCATATCGGAATCAATACCCGTCTGGCCCAGGCACAACTGAGAGGAGAGCCGATCTTTGAACACGCTCCCGAAAGTCGCGGGGCGAAACACTATCGAAAGTTGGCAGAGGAGACGCTGGATCGGTTGGGACAGGGCCGGCGATGAGATCCAGGACTTCTGGCAGACTGCCAGAATAAGACCTGGTAGTGATGGAAGACGAAGCAAAGAAAAGAGCAAAATCAGGAGTGGATGTGAGTCAGCGACAGGACAAGGGCGCCAATGACGCCATGAGAGCGGGCGTATCGAATGCAGCGATGGAGCCACGGCAGCGGCTGTCGAGGGGAGTGCAGCTCGAGGAGCCGTTGATCTTCGAACGCAGTCGCGCCGGGCGCCGGGGCTTCGAGTTGAGGTCTGACGACTGGGACGTCGACAGCGTATCTGCGCTACAGGAATTGGGCGAAGACCTGGTGCGCTCGGAGAAAGCGGAACTCCCGGAGGTCTCGGAGCCCGACGTGGTGCGCCATTTTTCGCGGCTCAGTCAGTGGAATTACGCCATCGACACCGGCTTCTATCCCCTGGGGTCCTGTACGATGAAGTATAACCCGAAGGTCAATGAAGCGATGGCCCGGCTTGCGGGGTTTAGCCAGTTGCACCCCTATATGCCCGACCAGTGGTGTCAGGGAGCGCTGGAGTTGATGTGGAATCTGGAGCGGCTGTTATGCGAGATCTCCGGTCTTGCGGCATGTTCGTTGCAGCCGGCAGCGGGGGCGCAGGGGGAGTTGGCGGGATTGATGTGCATTCGGGCGTTCCACGAATCGAGGGGAGATCACAAGAGAAATAAGATCATCGTCCCCGACTCGGCCCACGGGACCAATCCGGCGTCGGCGGCCTTCAACGGGTTCGGGGTCATCGAGGTGGCGTCGAACGAGGAGGGAACTCTGGACGCACAGGCGGTGGCACAGGTCATGGATGAGACGGTGGCGGGGTTGATGATCACCAATCCCAACACGCTGGGATTGTTCGAAGCTCAGATCGACGAGATCTGCCGCGTCGTCCACGAAGGGGGCGGCAAGGTATATATGGACGGGGCGAATATGAACGCCATTTTGGGCAAGGCCCGCCCCGGTGAATTTGGTATCGACGTGATGCACTATAATGTGCACAAGACCTTTTCCACGCCCCACGGTGGCGGAGGTCAGGGCGGGAGCCCGATCTGCGTCGACGAGTCTCTGGAGCCCTTTTTGCCGGTGCCTCGCATCGAGCGTGTCGGTGGCGAGGAGGGTCCGGTTTTTCGGCGTCGTTTCGAGGGCTACGACCAGTCCGTGGGCAAGGTAAAGGCGTTCTGGGGTAATTTCCTGGTCTATGTGCGCGCCTATACCTACCTTCGCGAATATGGGAGCGATCTTCCCAGGATCAGTGAATTGGCCGTATTGAACGCAAATTATCTGCGCACACGTTTAAAGGAGACCTTCCAGGTAAGCTTTCCGGGGCGATGTATGCACGAGGTGGTCTTCGACGACAGTTCCTATAAGGAATACGGGGTGTCGACGATGGACGTGGCGAAGCGGCTCATCGATTACGGGTTTCATCCCCCGACGGTATATTTTCCGCTCAACGTGCAAGGAGCGCTGATGGTGGAGCCAACGGAGACGGAGTCTCTGCGTGCGCTGGATGAATTTATTGCTACTATGGAGACCATTCACGACGAGGCCGAGCAGTCGCCGCAGGTGCTCAAGGATGCACCGCAAAATGCGTTTCGCCGTCGGCTCGATGAGGCCCGGGCTGCCCGACGGCCGGTGCTGACCCATAGGCAGATGCGAGAAGAGGGCCAATGACGACGCCCACGAC
>SLPW01000232.1 GCA_007131755.1 Myxococcales bacterium
AATTCTGCGTCGTCGCTTTTTATGAAGGTCATCGCCGTGACTTCATCGCCGGCTCTTTCGGCGTATATCTCGACGTCCATGTCGATGATGGCCATGGGAAAGCCGGGAGCGGTCCAGATCGCCGTGTGGGCGGAGACGCCGTCAATGCCGAGGACGCCGGAGGCGACGGTCCAGTCGTCGACGTCGTAGACGGACCACTCCGGAGATGTGCCCTCGATTCCGAGGCCGCGCAGAATCGGCGTTCCGTCGTAGCTGAAGTGGGGCATATCCTCCAGAAGCAGGTTCAGTTCGTAACTGGAGTCGAGGTCCGCCCATGCATCGGGTGCGTCCATGGGAGGGATGAGGTCTGTGTCGGGATCGACGTCGCGCAGGGGGGGCGCTTCGTCTTCCGAGGGCCACAAGATGATGGCCGCACCCACCACAGCGGCAATGGCCACGAGGGCAGCGAGAAGTCCCGCGATGATTTTGGGGGTTGGGAGTGACACCGATCCTTACTCGCCAGGGATAGGATGAATGCTGGCGATGATTGTAGAGCACCGGTGGGAAAGTGCAATTTTTGGCATTTCTCGGGCTTGCGGTCTATCTCGGGAGGGCGGCGCCGGGAAATGAATGGCGCTGTTGGGGGGAGCCGACGGGAATCAAAGACGGACTCAGTCGTCGTGAGCATCGCGCAGTTTTTCGAGGCCCTTGGCCTCGACCTGGCGGATGCGTTCGCGGGTCAGGTTGAGGAGTTCGCCCACCTCTTCGAGGGTGATTCCGCCGCGGTCGGCGACGTCGAGGGAACAGGTCTCGGTGAGCTCCCAGACCTCGAGGCCGGGGAAGTTGAGCTTGATGGAGCCCGTGCGGGGATTGACGTCGAGGTAGAGGTGGTATTTGCAGGAGACGTAGGGGCAGGGGCGTTCGCCCAGGCGGCATTCGCTGCGATGGCCGGGGCGGTCCTCGTTGAGCGAATCCAACATCGATTGCAGCTCGGTGCGCTCCGTCTCGGACAGCTTCTTTTTAGCAATGGTCTTACTGCGCCGAAGTCCCTTGCGGGCGCCACGTTTATTCGACGTGGTGCGACGCTTTTTTTTCTTGGTGGCCATATGCGTCGAGTGCCTCGTAAGGGGGCGGATGAACGCAGGATTGAATGCTTCGTCGAAGGTACGGGGGAGCTTCGGATCTTGTCAACCTCTGGAGGGAGATCGAAAGTCGGGGCGCGCGAGGGGCCTCTGCCTCGGCGGCTCGCCTTTCCCCCGGCCCCGGCCCTGGCCCACGCCCCGGCCCGTTTTTTCCCACTCCAAGACTGCGGGCAAGGACAAGGGCAAGGGTTACTTCGGGCCCGGGCCGGGGACAGTGCCCGGGATCGAGTATTACAAGTAGTGGGCAACGTGGAGGCCCAGGCCGGGGGAACCGGGCCGCATGGGCTCGGAGGGGTTCGACTCGGAAATGGTAATAAGGGTAGGTATTGTTACAATGCGGCTTGGTGAGTTGGTCTGTGCCGGATTGACGACAGCGCCTGCAGGCGAAGATGCCAATTTTCGACGAAATAGAGGTTCGGGTCTACCGAAGCTACGTGAAGATTCCGCTGATCTTCTTCGTGCCGGCGTTGACGCTGGTCACGGGATTTTTGTTGGCCTATTTTCACGTCAATTCGCAGTATTTCTGGCGGTTTGCAGAAGATCAGCTCCACGAGACGATGGAGGGGCATTATTCCTTCGAGTATCTGGAGATTAGTCCGTCGTTGACGACGGTGAGGGCCTACGGTGCGGAGTTGCAGACGCCGGATCGTCGGCCGGTGATCGAACTCCAACAGGCAAAGGCGGTGCTCAATCCGTGGATGTTGTTCGCAAAGCGGGTGGAGTTGACGAGGCTGGAGGCCGACGGGGTGAAGGTGTGGCTGGAGCTTCGAGACGGGCGTCTGAGTATTTTCGAGGCGCTGGGGCGCTACGACCGACCGGAGACCGATGGGGAGGGGCCGGAGATCGGCCTGACGGATATCGAGATTCGAAACGGGGAGTTCGAGTTCGTGGCCGAGAGTTTCGGTTTTAGCATCGGTGAGGTGGAGATTCCGCAGGCGTCATTTTTCGTGGGCACCGATACGACGATGATCACCGTCGACGAGGTGGCGATTCCCCATGCGGACTTCTGGTTTCGACATCACCTCTTTCGTTTTTATCCGGAGCACGGAGATTGGGAGTTCGAGGTCACCGATTTCGAGATCGACGATTGGCGATGGATCAACGGTGGATTTCGCGTCGATCGAGTCGCAGCAGAGATGGAGGGAATCGGAGTCGAGGCGACGGGAAGGATGGAATTTCCCGGAAGCGAAGGGGAAAGTCCGATGGTCTACGACGCCAGCGGAACGCTGTGGGCCGCCTATCACAGTACGGCGCTGGAGTATTTTACGGGGGGACATCTTCGTTTTGACTTCCCCCGCCTCGATGTGGAGATCGCCGGCGATCTCAACGACATTGAGGGAGAGATCGATGCTCACGCACGGCTCGTCCAGCTCAACGGGATGTTCGTCGAAGATCTGCGGGGCAAGGTGCAGATGCGCAATCGGTTTTTGACGGCCCAGGAGGTGACGGGAAGATTTTACGAAGGGGACGTGGTGGCCGAGAACGTGATGTTCAGCATGTTCGACCGCTTCTACGGTGCGGAGTTGCACGTCGACGGCGTCAATCCCCGGGCGATGCTTCGGGATATGGTGCTCGAGGACCACCCTTTCGTGGACGGAGAGGTGGAGGGATCGATGCGTCTGATGGGAGAGATCCCGCAGGCGGCGAATCCGAGACCTGCCCACAATTATATTCTGGCCACCGATGCGCTGGCGCGCTTCGTGGACGCCGAGGTCATGGAGGGGCTGACGCTGAGGCGAAGAAACGATCTCTTATTTCCGAACGCTCGTCTGGATATGGAGCCGGGAAGCAAGTTCTTCGTCGACCAACGTCGCATGGGGCTGCCCCATGCGACGATCACCGCCGGCGAGGATCAGGTGGAGCTTGCGGAGTTCTATCTGACCTATCCGGATATGTATTTTACGAGTCTCGTGGGGTCGCGGCCGGCGAGAATCTCGGGGAGGTTTGAGGAGTTCGGTCCCTACGCCACCTATTATAACGTGGACGGGCTGGAGGGGCCGGCGGAGTTCGCGATGACCATGGAGGGGTTTTTCGGTTCACCGCTCTGGAGGCTCAGCGCACATATGGACGAGCCGCGCTGGCGGGTCAGTGATGAGGAGGTCTTCGAGGGGGAGAGATTGGAGCTGGAATTGGCGACCGAGGATGGAGAGATCAGCATCGAGGAGGCCTGGGCCCGAAGTGAGATGGGTAATTTTACGGCATCCGGCTGGGTGGGATGGTATGAGCCGCCGCCGCGCGAGCGCGGTGATCCCGTATATCTGTGGGAGGACAGGCAGGTGCAGCCCCTGGATGTCGGAGTGGATATAAGCGGGCTGGAGTTGGCAGCGGTAAGTCATCTCATCCATGACGAGCTGGACGCCCGGGGGCGGGTCGACGCGCGGCTCGATCTGCGGGGGACGATGCAGGCGTTGGAGGGGGGCTTTCGCGCCGAGATGGAGGACGGCTATGTGAGAGAGCAGTGGATAAAGGAGGCGGAGGCCCGAGGGGCCTTCGACGGCACGGGGGCAATCCTGGAGAAGGGGGAGGTGGATCTTGGCGAGGCGGGAAAATACAGAGGCAAGGGCAGGTATGGCTATGACAGCTCGTTCTCCTTCGAGCTCGATGGCGAGGAGATCGATCTGGCAGAGCTTCGCGAGCTCGACGATATGGAGGCCATACCGGGCGGGAAGGCGCGATTTTATCTCGACGGGCGGGGAACGCTGGCCCAGCCCGTATTTTCGGGGGGCGGCCAGATACGGGAGCTTACGGTGGACGGGCGTCCCTATGGAGACGTGGCGTTTGCCGCCGACACCATCGACGACGTGGTGTATTTATCGGGGGGGCTATTGCCGTGGCTGACGACGGCGGTGGAGATTCCTCTGGATATAAACCGTCCCGTTTATGCTCGATTTGGCATGGAAGATCTGGCGTTGATGGATTTTCTGCCGGAGCTACAAGAGAGCCCCATGCTCGACGATGCCCGGGTGACGGGGGTTGCGGAGCTGTTTATGGAGCGAGATTTCGAAAACTACCAGGCGATCTTCAATCTGGAACAGATGAGCATCGACTCCCGGGGACAGCGAATCGTCAATCGCGACCCCGTGGTGGTGGGGTTGAATAACGGGGAGGTCGTCACCTTTGAGCAGGCGGGGTTCGAGTCCGGCGGGCACGCCTTCGATCTGGCCGGGGCGGTGGCCCTGAATCCGGTGCTGCTGGATCTGCAGGTGGAGGGGGATTTCGACCTTGCGCTATTGGACAGCGCGCGGGCGGGGTTTCCGGAGTTCTTTCCGGAGTATTTCGTCGACGCCCAGGGAAAGGCGAAGACCGATTTGACCATTCGCGGGACGCCGGAACATTACGTGGCTGACGGCACGATCGACTTCGATCGCTCTCAGTGGGAGTTGCGGTTTTTGCCGGAGCCCGTGGAGTTGGAAGGGGGGCGGATAAATCTGGGAGATCGGGGCATTGAGATTCCGGAGGACGCTCCCCTTCATGGCACGGCGCTGGGAGGACCGACCCGGGTGGCGGGCAGGCTGGGTTATCTGCCGGAGCATCCTCGGGAGATGGACATTCAGGTGTGGAGTCATAATATGTCCTACCGCTTCCCCGATCTGGCGACGTTGGTCTTCGATACGAATCTACGACTGCAGGCCGAGGACTGGCATGATTGGGAGAGCTGGCTCATCAGCGGAGATATGGACATTCTGGACGGAGTTTACGAGCAGGAGTTCAACTTCGTGGAGCAGGAGTTGGCCGGTCGGGTGATGGGTGCCTTTCAACCGCAGACAGCCCGGTATGAGGCGGGGCTCTTCGAGCTTTTTCCTAGCCTCAACGATATTCGCTTCGACATGAACGTGAGAGCGCGCGATGGATTTCACGTTCGCACCTCTCTGGATCGGATGTCCGCCGATCTGGAATTTCGATTCAACCTGCTGATTCAGGATACGTTGGTCGATCCGCGGGTCAGCGGCGACCTGGACGTGCTGGGGGGAGACGTAACCTTCCAGGGAGAGGCCTTCGAGGTGCGAGGGGGATCGGTGCGTTTCGAGGAGGATTTGAGCAATCCTCACCTGGATATTCAGGCAGGGGCCGATGTGCGCAATACCTGTGAGGGCACGGAGTTTCTCGACGAAGTGTCGCCGGCGATGACCTTGTCGTCGGCCATGGATCAGGCAGATATGCAGTACTACCACGTGATGTTGAGCATCGAGGGCTATCTGGAGAATCTCAACCTGCAGTTGGAGAGCAATCCCTATGCCGATCAGCGCGATATTTTGAGCATGTTGCTCACAGGGTGTACGGTGGACCAGTTGACGGCGACGGGGGCCAGTCGGCCCACGTTGGAGGTGGCGCTGGGACCGCTGCTGGGCAGGTTGGAGCGAGAGATCCAAGACGTGGTAGCCGTCGATGAGTTTACGATCATGCCGGGCGTGGAGCGTACGCAGGTTCATATCGGCGATACGCTTACACGCAGGTTGAGCTGGCGCTTTCACCTCGATACGGGGTTTGCAGAGGCCACGGGCGGTCAGCAATACCAGTTGGAGTACCGGCTCTCGGATCACTGGACGGCAGAGATGAGCGAGCGCAGTCATGTGGAGACGGACAATTTTCTGCTCGATCTGAAGTTGAATTATCGCCTGCCCCTGGATTGAGATGATCCAGGGGCAGCGAGGAAAGCTGGTGGCGAAGGGTGGAAGGCATATGCGTTGTACCCTTGTCGATTCGACACCGGGCGGGGATCGATCGTGGGGTTGGTTTGGGTTCGGCGAAAGTTCAGGAATGACCATCGATAGCCTATGCACAAAGTGGGTCTGTACGGCATTTTTCGCCTTTTTGGTGATATGTGCTGTGGCAGCGCCTGCAGGGGCGGAGCTGACGCCACTGCCGGAGCCACTGGAGCCGGACTACGAGGAGGGGGTGGAGATGGAGCAACTCGAGTCGGAGGACGAGGACTGGAAGGGAGTCCCCATTGCGGGCTACGAGTTGTACTGCGATCTGGAGTTGTGCGCCGATCGAGACATGGTGGAGCGATTCAGGGCGATGTCGGGAATCGAGGTGGGAAAACCCTACCGCGACGCCTATGTGGAGCGGGCCCAGATGCGTCTTGCGAAGACGGGTTTCTTTCAGGAATTGACAGTGGAGAGGAGGCGAGAACAGGAGGGGATCTATATCGAGATCGAGGCCACGGGAGCGGTGTTGATCCGGCGTATCGAGTTCGAAGGGGTCAGACCGCCCCCCTTTGAGAGCGATCTTCGCAAGGTGTTGATGTACCGACGTGGCCAGGTATTCACGGACAATCCCGATCAGGAACGGGCCCAGCGGCGCAGCCTGCTGGCGCTATTTGAGAGGGAGGGCTATTTCGGCACGGAGATCCAGATGAGGTCCAGGCCCGTGGAAGGAGATCCCCACCTGGTGGATTTGATCTTCGAGATTGAGCCCGGCGCCGGACGGCGCATCTGCGGATTCGGGTTTCGAGGCATCCGAGCCATGACGTCGGCAGAGGCCAGGGAGTTGATGCTGACGGGAGTGTCGCTGATCTCGCGGCGAATTCCCCTTCGACTTCCCGTATATACGAGCGAGCAATTTCGTGCCGGAAGGGAGGCGCTTATCGCCGAGTATCGGCGACGCGGATATTTTCGGGCTCGCATCGTCGATCAGGCGGTCAAGGAGGATGTGCGCACCGGTTGTGTGGAGCTGTTGGTCGACGTCAACGAGGGACCTCATTGGGCGATTGAATTTCACGGGGCAGATTCCATCGCCCACGATAGGCTTCGAAGGGGGATGCCCTTTGCGGAGACGGGATATGTGGATGACGAGGAGATCCGGGTCGCCGAGCACGCGGTACGTCAGACGTACGAGGCCGAGGGGTTTCCCTTCGCCCAGGTGCGTGGACGGGAGGAGGTCTATGATCGCCTCGACAGGGCGCTGATCTTCGAGGTCACCGAAGGCCCAAGAGCGCATATTGGAGAGCTGAGGTTTACGGGGATGGAGGCGTTCGACGAAGAGGAGGTGCTGGCAGAGTTTGGAACCCGGCCCTTCGGCCTATTCGATACGGGGGGAGTATTGCAGACAGAGCAACTTTTGCGCGACTTCGCCCGCCTGGAGAGGAGGTATCGAGAGCACGGCTATATGCAGGCGGTGGTCGACGGGTTTGAGGTTCTCCTCTCCGATGACGGTGAGGAGATCGCCATCGAGATCTCCGTAAACGAGGGAAGGCGGACGCAGGTGGCGGCGGTGGAGATTGAGGGAAATGAGGTGTTGGCGACGCGGCATATACGACCCATCCTGGACATGGGGGCGGGGACGGCCTTTGTGGCCGTGAAGGTCCAGGCCGACCAGTCCAGGTTGTCGCAGCGATACGGCTCGATGGGATATGCAGAAGCGCGGGTGATGACGAGTTGCCGCGATAGCAGCGGCACCGAGGTGCCCTGCAGGGCGCCGAGATTGCCCGATGGGTGCGAGCGTTCAAATTTCGACGTGCTCGTCGAAGAGGGATGTCGATGGGTGGAGGGAGAGACGCCGCGATGGAAATGTGATCGCTTTACCGACGACGAAAGCTGCGTCTTCGAAAACGGTGTGGTCGACGACAGGGTCTTTATTCGCCACGAGATCGAAGAGGGGCTGCGGGTCCAGGTGGGGGAGGTTTTGCTCAAGGGGAATTTTCGCACTCGTCCGGGGGTGATCTTTCGGGAACTTCCGCTGGAGACCGGAGATTGGATGGACGTGCAAAAGTTGATCGAGGGACAGGGAAATATGCGCTCCCTGGGCATCTTCGACTCGGTGAGCATCGAGACCATCGGCCTCGATGCAGATGAATACGATCTGGAGCAGGGTCGGCCAGGGAGCAATTCCGAAGGGGAGATGGAGACACAGGTGGCCTCGCTCATCATCAGTGTGGAGGAGGCGAGCGCACGATTTGTGGATTTTCGCTTCGGCTTCGAGGGAAGAGAGCTGCTCGATGAACAGCGGCTCTTTCTAGCCACGGGAGAGCTTCAGTATACGGATCGCAATCTCTTCGGGACGGGGCAGCAATTTCGGCCCCGGATCATCGCAGCCACAGATACCCTGGAGCTATTTCGACTCGGCTCCGGTGGCCCCCGGGACGTGGACGCCGCACAGAGCTCCTCGGGGCTGGACTATCTCTTCGGTGCGGAGCTCATTTATACGCATCCGCGCTTTCTGCGTAGTCAGTTCGGGGTCGATCAACTCCACCTGACGGTGACTCCATTTTATCTGGTCGACCTTCTGGGCGTGACGAGGGAGCGCCACCTGTTGCGAGAGGAGTGGGGTCTGCGCCTTGAGTTGCGAAAGGAGCTCGAGGAGTTGATGGATCGGCTGTATTTGACGATGGGTTTCGAGGCAAAACAAGCAGCGACCTGGACACGTGGCGATCTGCGACGAGGCGGGGATCGACTGTTCTCGCCGCGGCGGGCGACGGGAAAGGTCGTCCCGGAGTTGACGTTGGATCGGCGCGACAGCCCGTTGAATCCCAGCGAGGGATATCGGGTGCGCTTTACGCCGGAGTTGGTCAGCGGCGATGCCCTGGCTCAGGATGGCGAGGATCTCATCGACGATAGCTATTGGCGCCTTACCCTTACGGTAAACCACTTTCTGAACTTCTTCGGGGATTTGACCCTCGGTCAGGGGGTGGAGGTGGGTCAGGTGGTTCCCGTATTCGATCGCCAGCGATTGGTGCCGGAAGACGAGCGCTATTATCTGGGAGGCGTAGGCAGTGTGCGTGGATTCGGGGCCAACTCTCTGGGGCCGGTGGGCAGTCATCAGCAGCCGGAGGAGGGGAGTTTTTGCTCAATTACAACGCGGAGTTGCGCTATCCCCTGGTGGCGGACTGGAGTCTGTACGGGGCGACGTTTTTCGACGCCGGGATCTTGGTCAATTGCCAGGACGAGGAGGGAAGACGCAGCAGCGCTCAGTGTTATGGCAATGCCTTCCCCACAGGATCGCCGCTGGGGGAGGTGCGGGCGTCGGCGGGGCTGGGCTTGCGCTATCTCATTGTCGATCAGATACCGTTGTTGCTCGATTACGGGATGGTGCTCAATCGCCGCCCGGGAGAGCGCTTCGGAAGCCTTCACTTCAACATCGGATATACGTTTTGATGGGACGAGCAAAGAAGAATTGGGTGCGGTGGATGGCGAGCTTCGGGTTGGCCCTGGTATGTGTGATGGGCTGGGGCGCGCAGGCGTCGGCGGAGCAAACGCCCTGGGGTCAAGGCGAGAGCGAGGGCAAGGATCTGGTGATCAGCTTGCTGACGTTTAGCCCCGGCGACGACATCACGCAGTGGTTCGGCCATACGGCGATCGCTGTGCGGGATACGCGGCTGAACCGGGCCAGAGTATATAATTACGGGATGTTCTCGTTGGAGGACGAGGATATCTTGAGGCATTTCGCGATGGGGAGGTTGTGGTTCTGGGTGGGCAATGCGCCCAAGGGGGCGACGATCCGGGCCTATGCGCGCCAGGACCGGGACGTGCGCCAGATCGAGTTGAATCTCCCGGCCCAGCGGCGCCTGGAGGTGGCGGAATTTCTGGCCGACAACGTTCGTCCCGAAAACCGGGATTATCTCTATCATCACTACGACGATAATTGCGCCACCAGGGTTCGAGACGTTATCGACCTGGCCGTGGGTGGACAGTTCGAGGAGAAATACGGCCAACAGCCGGGGAGGATGACCCTCAGGGAGCATACCAGGCGTCACTCCCAGCATATTCCCGCCATGGATTGGCTGTTGATGTATTTGATGAATAACTCCATCGATGAGCCGACGACGGTGTGGCAGGAGATGTTTCTTCCCGCCGAGTTGGAGCGCAGGGTCCTGGAGTTCGAGTGGACCGACGATGAGGGAGAGCTTCGGCCGCTGTCGCTTCGAGAGCACGAGCTCCATCGCGCCGAGGAGCGCGATCCGGTGCCGGAAGAGCCGGCGACTCACTGGCCGTGGTGGCTGTTGTTGGGATTGGCCGTGGGGGGGCTGGGAGTATTGGTGGGCTGGACGGGGCGTAGTCGGCCGGGGCGTTGGAGCCGAATTCGATACGGCACCTATCACCTGGTGGTGGGATTGTTGTTGGGCTTGCCCGGGCTGCTGTTGGGGGTGATGGCCACATTTACGGACCATACAGTGACGTATTGGAATCAGAATCTATTCTGGGCCAATCCACTGACGCTGGGGGTGGTGGCTCTTTCGGTGATGGTGCTTCGCGGATCCCTTCGCGGTCGGCGCTGGCTGGTGGGTTTGTGGACGGTGCTGGCGCTGGTGGCGTTGGTGGGGGTGGTGATCAATCTGTTGGGATTCGCCGTGCCTGCGCTTTACCAGGATACGTCGTCGGCGATGGTGCTGA
>SLPW01000227.1 GCA_007131755.1 Myxococcales bacterium
ATGAAACCGGATTTCGCCTCATGGACGGGGAGGAATGCGCTGAATTCAGCTTTGACGAGCGCGAAAAACAACAGATCCTCGACATCGTGCGCTCCGCTCCGTCGTGCTGGTGATTTGTCATAGGCGACACCTCTGAGCTCATCGCACAGCGCATCGCACAGCGCCGACGACGACTCACCCCAGACCTCTCACTTCGTCCATCGCACCGAGGATGCGAATGATCTCACTGCAATAGACTTGCCGATGCTTCGGCGAGATTGCATGGGCGCGAATCTTCAACCTGGGCGCTCCGTTCTCATCCCGACGATCTTCTACAAAGACCTCCGGTCGTCGACCCGGTGCCGCCCATGGCACTGCGCTGGCCACCAATCGCGCCTCCTCCTCCAGAGTCCACGGGTCGGCCTCAGGCGACACCATCATCACCACTTCACAGACCGCATCGGCTGCGTCATCAAAACGCGACACGGGGTTCTTCAACAATTCCACATGGGGCACGTCGTGGACCACTCCTTCTTCATCCTCCAGGCGCACCGACCGAATCCCGATGGCCACCACCTCTCCGCGATAGTCTCCCACGCCCACGCGCTCGCCACGCTCCAACTCACCTTCGCTGAACAGCAAAACCCCGGCCACCACGTTGCGACACCAGTCCATGGCCGCCATCCCAAGGCCCGCCAACAATAACACCATCACTACCAGGGCCGTCGTAAACCCGTAGGACGCCACCCCCACCACCACGACCCCCACTGCGACGGCCCACACCGCCACGTGAACCACGGGCACCCAGCGCTTCAGACGCCGCGTCCCCTTTAGACGGGTCACATGCCTGACCCCGAGGCTGAACGCCACGGCCAGCAGCACCACCAGGATGAACCCCATCCAGACCAGTGCCGACGGCGCATCTGCTGTCGCTATCACGCTCATTCGGGCCTCCCGTCGCTCATATCATCCCTCGCCGACACAGCTCCCGGTACACCATGACGCTGGCACTGGCCAGGATTCGATATTCCTCGGGCCGATCCTTGCTGTTCTCGACGAACCCCAATCGCTCCAAGCTGCGCAGTCGCCGCCTGACCTCTTGGTCGGATACCCTCAGTATCTGCGCTGCGTCCTTGGGCGAAAGCGAGTAATGCAGGGACAACATCGCCAAAAGAAGACGCTCTATATCTTCCAGGGGGCCCAGAAGATCCAATGTCGGCTGCTGCTCAGAGCGGGCCAGCAGCGCCGAATCCACCACCGGGTTCGGCTCCACGCTGCGAAGCCAAGCCTGCAGGACCACCCGGGGATTTCCACCACTTCTCTGTGCCAGCCAGTCGAAATACTGCCTCCCCGCAGCCTGCGGTCCCTGCCCGCCGACCAGAGCTTTTCGCCACCTCCTGGAGCCACCTTCGGAGTCGGCGCGAAACTCCAACTCGAATTCACTGACCCGATGACGTGACATGATCAGCGCCTCCACGCCTGCCCGATCCAGCCCCTTCAGGGTTTCTCGATGCGAGAAATAGGAATCCAGATCGAGGTGAGCGCGAAGATAACGGCTCGCCGCGCTTCCCATGGTCACAACCCAAAGCACCTGATTCGACGTCTCTTCGATCATCGAAAAGAAACGCCTCGCCGTCTTCAGTCCTTCCGGTGTGCGTAACACCGCGCGCTCGGCCTGCTCCAGCACTAGGATTTTTCGCTTGTCCATCCTGCGCTCGATCCGCCGCGTCAGCTTCTCGAAATTCTCCTCGCGGCCTCTGGAAAAGAGCGCCTCTCCAATGGCTCTGCAAAGCGCCTTTTCGCCTCGTTCATTTCTCCCCACCTTCACGGTGGCAAACTGCTCCTGGCCGAGACTCTCCTCGACGGCGAAAACCCGCCCCGGCACCAGGTGGCGAACGAAGCTGCGCTTTCCAATCCCCGGCTCTCCGTCTACGAGCACCGCTTGAGACTGCCCCTTGAAGAAGGCTTGCACCGTCTCCAGCAATCTATCTTCCGCCCGACGCCGGGAGCGATAGAACTCCGGCATATCCAGTGGAACCGGAGCAAAGAGGCGGCGATAAATAGCCGGCACCGACGCCGGAGCCTGGGACTCCGCCTCGACCAGCGTTCGCCGCACGTCGACGCGATCGACATCGCCGGCCTCTTCCAACAACAGATCCACGGCCTTGCTGCCTACGGTGCGCAGCGCCGTATCCACGCGGTCGAGCTTCCAGCCCATCTTCTCCAGCACCGGCCAGGCCCGCAGGCCGAGCCACGACTCTCCACGCAGGGTCAGACCACTTCGCTCTCCCATCGCCAGTCGACGCTGAAGCACCCTTGGCTTTCGCTGCTCTACGGGCTCCACGGCCTGCGCGACGAGACCATCGAGTTCGCGGTCCAGCCAGCGGCGAAGCTCCTGGCGTTCTCCCTTCGCCCCTTCCAAAAAACCCTCGATGAGCTCTGAGGCCCGCTCCAGTCCCTGGCGGGCCATCTCGTAGCGATCTTCTTCTTCCCTCAGCTCCGAAGCCTCCTCCAGCGCCGTCACCAGGTTGAACTCCAGGGCCTGCTCCACCCCCGAGATCAGCGACAATCGTCGCTCGATACGCTGGGCTGCCCGCTCATTGAACTCCACCAGGCGCATGCGCATCTCTCGCCCCACCTTCGTCTCCATCCACCGCCGAAGGGGCAGCTCCCGATGCTCTACCTCCGAGGCCAGCCCGATCTCCTCGGGAGTCCCGGAGAGCACAACCACCACCTCAGGCAGTTGAGAAAGGCGCCGGTCCATCATCTCCTGCAATTCCCGCGTCACCTCCCCGCTGGTCAATCTCGCCACCAATTCCTTCTGACTGTGGCGAAATTCAGCAATCTTGGGCCGTAACTTCTCATAATACAGCTTTCGGCGCCCCTCGATATCACGCCCGTTCTCATCAACCTCTTCCAGCGCTCGGCTGCAGACCTCCTCCAATTCGGCCAGCTCACGGCGCCAACTCACCCCGAGAGCGTCCTTTAGGACCTGGTCGACCCCATCGCGAAACAGACGGGTCCACTGAACAAAGGAGGCCACCTCGTAGTCCAGCCGTATCCAACCGCGATATCCCGCCACCACCTCTTCCTGGCGCTGCAGGCGATCCACCATTCGCAGCTCTGCACGCCGTCCCTGGTTAAAGCGCCCCGCCGCCCGATAGCGAAAGCGCGGAAGGTAGATGGTGCCCGCCCGTTTCGTGGCCTCCAAAAACCGCTCGTAGCACTTGGTGATCGCCTCGGCGAAGCGGTACTCGATAAGCCTCGCTCCTTTCTCGGCCATCTCCTCCAATTCCCGGTGTCGGCGAAGGAAATCCTCGAAGAACCGGTCGATATGACGCCCCTTCTGCTGCGCCCGCACAAAATGAGGATCTTCTCCTTCTTCGCGCACCTCGGCGGCCTCGCTCTCGATCTCCTCGTCCGGTCTGGTGATTCCGGCGATCAACTCCTCCCAGAACCGGTCCACCCCTCGGAGGTGGCGCCACAATTGCTGCCAGAATCGTTCGTAGTAGACCACCGCCTCCGGAAGCCGCGCTGCGAGCCGCACCGGAAGCGCCAGCTCCACGTGATAGCGCCACAACCGCCCCACCGGTACCGTTCGATAGCGATCCTTTCCCACTCTACCCCGCAGCCGCTGTGCCGATTTTAGTCCCCACATCCACAGCGAATCGTCTTCCTTCGGCTCGTCTAGGCTCTTCTCGCGCTCGATGCGATAGACGCTCGTCATATCGTCGAGGCTACGCAACCGATCGAAGAATTGATGTGCCGACTGCGACGGGAGTGCCACCCCGGAGGTCTCCTCGATGGACTTGACCACAGGCGCCATCTGGCGCGCATACTCCTCCTGAAGTTTTCGGGCCATCGCCACCAATTCGTCGGACTGCGCTCCTTCCCCGACGGCCTCCACCAATCGACGCAACCCCTCGCGCTGCCCCTCCACCACTCGGCCCACCTCTTCGAGCCCGTAGCCCAGCGATTCGGACTGTTCGCGCACCGAATCGCAATATACGTCGTGCCCCTGCGCCACCAGTTCTTCTCGTAGATCTGCCACATGTCCGCGCAACCACCCGTCCTCCAGATCGGGCTCTACCAACTCCTTCTCCAGATCCACGGGCCCCGACATTCGATCCAGCCACTTCTCCTCGGACTCCGTCACCTCCAGCGCTTCCGTCCCATCTCCGAATAGCGCCCGGCGCGCCCGTCGCGTCTCGCCAGACCGATCCAGGCCCAGCTTCAGCGTCACCGGTCCCAGCACCAGATAGGCCACCACCGTCGCCACCACCACGCTCTGGAACTCCACGCCCCACACAAAGGGTTGTTCCGGATGGGCCACCACCGTCGCCAACACCAGCACCACCGCAGCCTGCGAGAAGAAGGCCGTTTGCAGATATTCGTAGACGTGATTGTTCCGCACCGCCTTCTGGGATGCCAACTGGGCTCCCCAGTACAGCCCCACGCAGCGGGTAAGCACCAGGATCACCACCAGAGGTAGGTAGGTCAGCGTTCCCTCCAGATCGATGCCCGCGGCCACCACCGCGAAGTAGACCACGAAAACGGGCAGAGCGATGCGCTCCAACTCCGTTAACAGCCGGTCCCCTTCTTCGGTGAAGGCCTGGACGGCAAACCCGGCCACCAAGAACGTCAACAACGGCTCTGCCCCCAGGGCGTCCACGCCCAGATATCCCGCCACCAGCACCACCAGCGCGAAGATCAGGCGCTCCCGGCGAACAAAGCGAAAATACAGCCACACCACGGCCCCCACCAACAATCCGAGCCCCACCGACAGCCCGAGGCCCAGGCCCACCTCGGCGACGACCCCTATCAAGGCTTCGTCCGCGTCGGCTCCCACCACGGACCGAGCCATGGACAACACCAGCGCAAATAGCACGAATAATACCACCTCGGCGACGATCACCGTCCCCAGCACCACCGTCGAAAGGGGCCCTCGGCTGCGCAAATCCTGGAGCATGGCCACCGTCACCGTCGGCGCCAACCCGAAGGACAGCACCCCGAATAACAGCGCCATCGTCCCCTGCTCCGACGCCGGCCGTTGGGTCATGAATTCCAGATTGACCGGAAATAACTGTCCCGCCACCAGCACCCCGGCCATCGTAAAGGGCACCACGATCACCAGAAAGGCCGCCACCAGCGTCAGCGGAAGCCGGGCGTTACCGGCGAGCTCCGAGATCTTGAGCTTCGCCCCGGCGACCATTCCAATCACCCCTACGATGAGCACCTGCACCAATCCCAGGCGCTCCGACACCTCTTCTCCCACGATGGCCAGCGGATAGCCCTGCGGCATCAACCCCGAAAAGCTGGGTCCCAGGACGATGCCGACGCCGATCCAACCCAGAAGCGCGGGCAGCCCCGCGCCCCTCAGCAACTCCCCGGCGGCATAAGCCAACAAGATCATCAACCCCAGCCCCACCAACCAGGGATCGGTGAGCCACTGCGTTCCCACCACACCGCCAAGGGCAGTGACGGCGACGATGGACATTGCCACTATGACGACGACCGTGGCCTGGCGAATCATCGTCCTGCCCTCCACCTGTCGCGGCGCCTCTTCGAAGACCCCATCGTTTCGACGTCGGCACTCTCAATAAGCCATCCCCGAACCAGCGCAAAGGACACCAACTCCTCGGCCACCACCACCAGGACCAGCGCCGAAATCATCGTCGCCATCTCCGGCTGATCTCCGAAGGCAAAGGAGAAGTCCAAGACCAGCGCCGCCGTCAACGCTCCCGGCGCAATCCAGGCCCGATACATCCCGGGCTCCGGGCGATATCCGGACAGCTTCGGCCGATAGGCCGCCGCCCCCAGATAGCGGCCCACAACTCGCAACCCCACATAGATCCCCACAGCCACGTACAGCCAGGCCGGCAGGGTCTCCACCACCCACAGCGTCCCCAGAAAGAACAACAACAATACGTATAGTGGACCCATCGCCCCTTCGAGCATCCCGCGCACTCGCAGAGACTCTGAACTCATATTGATCAACACCACGCCGGCCACGAAGTTGACGAAGACGATGGACATAGTCGTCACATAGGCCGCCATCGAGGCCGTCACCAACACTCCCAACAATACCGTGAGTAACCGATCGTCTTCGGGCCGCATCTCCACGAGCGCACCACCCACCACCCCCAGAACAACCCCCGTGACGATCTGCACCCCTAGCCACAGCGCGCCGTTTGCCACCGGCCCCGCCCACTGCGGTCCCGGGTTATACAGAGAAAATACTACTCCCAAAAATACCACGGCCCCCAGGGTGCTGACCCAGGCCACCTTCATGGCCTTCTCGACGGCCACCTCGCCTTCCAGATTCATATACTTCGCGAGCGCCTCTACGGGCCGTGAGTCCGCCACCAGCCCCATCGCTCCCAACAGCCCCAGCACCGGCAGCCACAGCGCCGAGTTCATCGGCGGCTCCCACAGGTACTGCAGTACGAGCCAGGGCACCCCCACCACCACGGCCAGTGTTACCGCCGTCACCGTCAGTCCCAGCTTGAGCGTCGTCCCCCGTTGCTCACCAAATTTCGCGGCGTCCACCCCCAGACCGGCCGCAAGCGCTACAGCTCCCGTGGCGAGCCCTACCAGGGGATCGAATCCCTCCATCACCTCCACGGGAAGCCATCCCATCACGGGAACCAGAAGTGCACCGAGCACCACATAGGGCATACCCGTGACGAATCCATATCGACCGGAAAGCCATTTCAAGAGCAGATAGGACAGCAGATAGGCTGTCGCCACCACGGTCAGCACCACCAGCACCGGATCGTAGGTTCCCGCAACCAATGCGATTTGACTACTCCAATTCAACAGGACCTCATCAACACCGACCGCTGATGACTGCCGATAGGCCGGAGCCTATCGTCTCCGTAAACATCCATTACTGCCGATAGGCCGGAGCCTATCGTCTCCGTAAACATCCATTACTGCCGATAGGCCGAGGCCCGTCGTCTTCACCTGTCTACCATC
This sequence comes from Myxococcales bacterium, assembly GCA_007131755.1. Lineage (GTDB taxonomy): Bacteria > Myxococcota_A > Bradymonadia > Bradymonadales > Bradymonadaceae > SLJM01. The sequence continues at coordinate 6,958 of SLPW01000227.1, forward strand.
GATCCGCAGCCTCTTGCATCCCCCGTGGGTGCAAGCGATGATGCCGCCCGCCGAACGCTTTCGATGTTGACGTACACGGGCTTCGACCATGGATTCTCTGGAACCATTTCTCAAAACTCCCATCGAGCATCCCTCGCTCATCTTCGCCGTGGTCATGGCCCTGTTGCTCATCGCCCCCTTGACGGCGCGTAAACTGAAGCTTCCCGGCATCGTGGGACTTCTCATCGCCGGGGCCATCGTCGGTCCCAACGCCATCGGCCTCTTCGAACGGGACGCTACCTTCCAACTCCTGGGTCAGGTGGGGCTGGTCTATATCATGTTTTTGGCGGGCCTCGAGATCGATCTCAACCGCTTTATCAAATACAAAAATCACAGCCTCGTCTTCGGGACCATCACCTTTACGGTGCCCCTGACGATCGGCACCATCGCCGGTCTCTATATCCTAGACATGGGGATCTGGACGGCCGTGCTCCTGGCCAGCATGTTCGCCTCCCACACCCTCTTGGCCTACCCCATCGCCAGCCGCATGGGGCTGTCGAAGAATGCGGCCGTCACCACCGCCGTCGGCGGCACGATCATCACCGACACGGCGGCGCTGATCGTTTTGGCCATCGTCCTCGGCGCCAAACAGGGCGATCTGGACTTCGCATTCTGGGCCACCCTCGGCGGCGGACTCACCTTATATGCCTTCGTCGTCTTCTGGAGCGTGCCCCGAATCGGACGCTGGTTCTTTCGCCGCGTCAGCAGTGAAGGGGTGTTGGAGTTCGTCTTCGTCATCTCCGTCGTCTTCTTGGCCGCCGTCTTGAGCGAAGTCGCCGGAGTCAAAGACATCATCGGCGCCTTCATGGCCGGCCTGGCCCTCAACCGACTCATTCCCGAGTCGTCGACGCTGATGAACCGCATCGAATTCGTCGGAAACTCCCTATTCATTCCCTTCTTTTTGGTGTCCGTGGGAATGCTGGTCGACGTCAGTGTCCTGGTGGACCGCGAGCTCTTCGGCGCCGCCTGGGGCGAGTACGGCTTCGGGCTATTTGCTGACATCGAGCTGTTTCGAGAGACCTTCGCCGCCCTCATCGTCGCCGTGACCATGATCTTCTGCGTCTTCACCGGCAAGTGGCTCGCCGCCCTCATCTCCCAGAAGGCGCTCGGTCAGTCCCCCGACGAGGGCATGGTGGTCTTCGGACTGACCGTGGCTCAGGCCGCCGCCACCCTGGCCGTCGTCCTCGTGGGCTTTGACGAGGGCATCTTCGACGAGGCCGTCCTAAACGGCACGATCCTCATGATCGCCGCCACCTGCTTCGTCGCTCCCATGGTCACCGAGAGATACGGGCGAAAGATGGCGCTGGCCGCAAAAGAGGAGTCGAGCTTCGATCCCTCCGAGGCCCCACAGCGCTTTCTGGTTCCCATGGCCTATGCTCCCACCTCCCAGAATTTACTGGATATGACCTTCGTATTGCGTGAACACCACTCCGAAGAGCCCGTCTTTCCCCTCTCCGTCGTGCCCCACGACGGCGACACCACAGCCCAGATCGCCGATGCCGAACAGATGCTCTCCGAAGCCGTCGTCCACGGCTCCGCCGCCGAGGTTCCCGTCGTTCCCTTGACTCGCGTCGATCACAACCCGGCGAGCGGAATCGCCCGTGCCGCAATGGAGCGTCGTATCTCCGATGTCGTCGTCGGATGGCAGGGCCCCGGCAAGACGAAGCAAGGATATTTCGGTCGCGTCACCGATCAGATCCTGACCGAAACCGAACAACAGGTCATGATCTGTCATCTCACCCAGCCCATCGCCACCGTAAAGCGCGTCATCGCCGTCTTCCCGCCCCTTATCGAATATCACCAGGGATATACCCGCGCCATCGGAGACGTAAAACGCCTCACCAACGCCGTCGGCGCCGTGCTCACCGGATTGTGTCTCAAGGAGGATATGCACAAGATCCGCAGCAAAGTCGACACCACGGAGCCCGAGCTTGCCAGCTCCTTCGTCGGCTTCGACTCCATGGACGACCTCATCGATACCCTCGAGCGGCGCGTCGAGGACAACGACCTCATCGTCTTCCTCACCGCCCGCCGAGGCACGGCTCCCTGGACACCTCAATTGGAACAACTTCCACAACAAGTCGACGGGTTATACGGACATTCGATGGCCTTTCTTTTCCTCACCGATCTTGAGCTGGAGGTCTCCGAAGCGACGGTGGCCCCGAAGACGTTGAGCGCAGCCATCCAGCCCCGCCGCTCCATCTGCCGACTCGAAACGGACAGTCTCGAAGATGCCATGCGCAGGCTGTTGGAGACTCACTTCGACGTCGACGACGAGCGCTTGGAGCCGCTGCTCGACAAATTGCTCTCCGAGGCCACAGCGTCGGAGCGCAAACTCACCAACCAGACCCTCTTGCTCCACGAACGCACCGATGCGGTGCGCCGAAACCGCGTCTTCTTCGCCACCTTCGCCACCGGTATTGAATCTCCCTGGGCTGCCGATCGTATCATCCGCACCGTGGGAATCGTCTTGAGCCCCGGCGATGCCTCTCTTCAGGGACATCTCGATCGCTTTCGACAACTCAACGACATCGCCCTTCGGATTCGCGACCTCGACGAATTTACGACCATCACCGACCGCAACCGCCTCACCGAAGAACTACGCCGGCTGGCCGACGATGACAGCGCCACCTTCCCCCCGGAGCGGGAAGCCACGGAACTTCGCTCACTCCAGGGACTCGACGACTGACGGAGCCCGACTGACGGGACCAGCGAGGTGCCGCGCAATTAACCCGGACTATTCATGAGGTTCGTCGCGAGACGGGGTACCCGCTTGCGGGTCCGGGCCGCATGGACACTTGGTGATGACGACCGACACGATGCAACGCATCGTGGAGGGAGAGCGACCTTAAGGGAGTGGTTCAGCGCCAGTGTCCATCGGCATCTGCGAAGTCGTAGCAGAACGGTCATGAATAGTCCGGGTTAGAACTCCACGCTGGCCTGCATTCCGAAATAGGGTGCCCAATCTCCCCGCGTGGGGTGGTCCATGAACAGCCCGCCGAATCCTGCCAGCGTTGGCGTTCCCGTCTCCACGATGGACGGCGGCATGCGCCAACTGAACACCATTCCTACCGTCTCGCGGGTGATATCGGCGTTGCGCACCATCGCTCGTTCATAGCGCGCTCCCAAAAGCAGGTGCGTCCGCGCCGGATCGGAGCCCAGCAGATATCCCACGGTGGGACGGGTGATGATCACCGTGTCCTGGGGCTCGAAGAACAGATCGAGGAAGGGCTCGTAGTAGGCGCTCTCCGTTCCCATATCGATACGCCGCATTGAAGTCTCGGCCGTGAACACGACCCCTGCGACCAGCAACTGCGGTGTCGCCTCCAACTCCGCCTGCCATCCCGTCGCCGACTGCCCGAGACTGTCGTCCCAGGCCCGATCGAGGGCGTCGTCATCCCAGGTCTCTCCGTCCTCCGGCACGTATAGATAGCCGAAAT
>SLPW01000574.1 GCA_007131755.1 Myxococcales bacterium
CCTCCCGACTCGGGGATCTCCCACCGGGTGGGTTGTGAGGCAAAACCCGTACCATCGTTGGGGTAGACAAGCCAGTGAGGGTCATCGGGCCAGCCGTGGGGACGCCGGATCCTGGAGCCGGTATCGGAGAGGATGACGCGGGCGTGGGAGACGAGATCGGGACGGCCGTCGCCGGTGATATCGAAGGTCTGCCAGTTATGACTGCCGGGGTCGTAGTACCTGTCATAGGATGTATTCCACCACCCGCCCGTTTCGTGCCCCCCTGACTCGGGGAGCTCCCAGCGGGTTGAAGTCGCGCTGAACTGGGTGCCGTAGACCAGACATTGGCTGGTGTCGAATTCGTCGCAATCGGACGAACAAGATAGCCCTCCCCCGTCGAAGCCCAGGCTTTCACAACTCTCGCCGTCGAGGTTTTGGCCGTCGCAGACCTGGCCGTCATCGATAACACCGTTGCCGCAGGCGGGAACGTTCGAATTAGAACCAGAATTGCCGGATGAATTCTTCTGGGAGTTATCCGAGGAAGAATTGTCCGTCGCCAGTGATTCCGGCGAGGAATCGCCACAGGCAGCGACAAAGAAAAAGAAAAGGATGAGACAGATCCACGGCAGTCGATACATAGGCCACCTGCGTAAGGTTGGGGAAATAATAGCCATTCTGAGGTAACTCCCAGCACTAGTGGTACTCGACTAGAACGTCCAAAGATTCTTCGCCCAACACCGGCCAGTCTCAATCACCGGGCGGTCACAAAGACAGTAAACTGTGCTGTGGGCGCAAGAGCTGTGGGCGCAAGACTTATTACGCCACCCCGAATTCAAATCGCATGGCAGGGGGTTCCGGTCAAGGCATAAGATCAGTGGGGGGAGATCGGTGTGCGTCGGTAGCAGTTCTTGGGCCCGGCCCGGATGTCTTGAAGCGGGAAAGGCGGGTAGGAACGAGCGTTGCGATAAGGGCAAAGGCGCAGCAGGGGCCGGGGCCAAGGTGTGGCCTCGAACGCGTCGAGAACTCCACCACTGAGGGATGCACGATGGGGTTCGATTTCATTCTTGCATTCTGAGGGAGAGTTTGGTTGGTTGGGGCCAACATCTGAGAAATGGGATCGACGGCGATATCCAAATTGGGGTCGAAAACGGGGCCGACCGCGTCGTGTGTTCGACTATTAAGTCCCCGAAGAAAGACGAGTGAGGAAATATGAGCTGGAATCGAAAGAATCGCTGGTGGATCGTGCTCATCGCGCTGGGGCTGACCCTGGGCGCCTGTGGGGACGAAGAGGACGGAGCTGAGAACGACGGCGACGACGAAGAGAACGTCGTCGAAAACGACGATATCCCCGAAGAGGCCTTCTTTCCGCCGCTTGAGGATCTGGACGCCCTGATGGAGGGGACGAAGTCCAATGCAGATCTTCCGGAAGAGGCGAAGGCCGACGAGACCTTCCCGGCCCAATTCGACTTGATGGATACCCAGTCGCCGGTGAGCAACCAGCAGAGCCGTGGGGTATGCTCGGTGTTTTCGACGGTCGCCTTGATGGAGCACCTCTATATTAAGGCCGGCGTCTACGATGAACCCAATTTCTCGGAGCAATATCTTCAGTGGTCGGTGAAGAAGGAAGTTGGATCCTTTCCCAATTCCTCGGGTTCGAACGCCAACTTCAACCTGCAGGCCATCAGTCAGTATGGGATCGTGGCCGAGGAGTACTGGCCCTATGAGGGGCAGGCCTGGGGGACGAGTGATCATGAAGATTGTCAGGGCGATGATCGGCCCACGTTCTGCCACACCAACGGGTCGCCGCCACAGGAAGCGCTGGACGCACCGAAGTATCAGCTTCCCCACGGACGCTGGATTTCGACCCGAGAGCGCGACATCAAGGCCCATATGCGTAACCGGGGCAAGGCGGTCGTCGTGGGCGGCGACTTCTACTATCAGTCCTGGAACCACGGTGCGTCGGACCTTCCGACGAATCGGGACTACTTCCGAAAGGGGTACGTGCCTTATCCCAACGACGCCGACAAGGAGTCGAGTCGGGAGAATCCGGCCGGTCACTCCATTTTGCTCGTGGGTTGGGACGACGACCTGGAGGTGGAGCGCCTCGACGAAAATGGTGAGGTGAAGCTCGACGAAAATGGTGAGCCCCTGACGGAGAAGGGCTTCTTCATCTTCAAGAATAGCTGGGGCACCGGAAGCTTCGGCGTCGACAATCCCTATGGCGACGGCTACGGCTACATCTCCTACGAGTACGTGCGTGAGTTCAAGTCGGGCCGCGTAGCCTCGCTGCCGGAGCCGCATCATATCCCGGACCCCGACGAGCCCCTGGAGTGCACGGACACCGAATGGGAATGCGACAACCAGTGTGTGCCCGTCGACGAGTTCAACTGCGGCGGTTGTGGAGACGTCTGTGCCGACGGCGAGATCTGCGAGGAGGAAGTCTGCGTCGCCCACGAGGCCGAAGAAGATACCTTCGAGTGGACCGGTTCGGAGTCGGCGATTCCCGACAATGATCCGGACGGTCTGATTGCCGAAATCGAGGTCGACGGCTCGGGTATCATCGAGCGTCTGGAAGCGGAGGTGTGGATCGAGCATACCTATAACGGCGATATTCAGATCGATCTGATCGGCCCCA
>SLPW01000555.1 GCA_007131755.1 Myxococcales bacterium
CTGAAGAGCCCTGCCAGAATGGAGAGGGCACCTGGCAATGCGACGGAGAGGATGCCGTCGAGTGCGTCGTCGTGCCGGAGATCGAATTGCGTCCGGCTACAGACGGATGCCCGCAGTCCGAGACGAGCTGTAGCCTGTCCATGACCGTAGGCGAAGAGCTCTCGCTGGCAGTTCAGATTCTCCAGGATGGCGACCCTATGGAGTCTCAGTCCATCGCCTTCGAGCTGGAGTTCATTCACGACGCCCAGGGGGCGACCCTGACGTCGTCGGCCGCTACCACTGACGACGAGGGTATCGCCAGTGTAGATCTGCACACCGGAGATCTCGACGGAATTGGCCCCGAAGCTCTGGGCCAGGTACAGGTAGAGGCGAAGGCCGACGAGTTCGACTCCCCACCACAATTCACCTTCCACATCGACATCGAAGCTCCGGACACCGGCGCCTACATCGTCGATTTTACGCACCAGGGCGACGCCACCTTCGATCGAGTAAGGACCGCCACCTTTGCCGACGGTGCCGATTGCGTCTCCATCTTGGCCGACTATTTCGAATACGGCGATTGGATGGAGGAACTCCAGGAATACCCGGCCGTCGAAGTACAGACAGATGAGCATATCCCCATCGCACTCATCCCCGATCTCACCCCCGGTGACGAACCCACCGTCGCCGCCATCGCCGAAAAAGACGTCGGTGATTCGACCGTCCACTACGGATTCGGATGCGTCGACGAAACCCGTCCCGTCGAACCCGAAGAGAGTACGAGCGTCGAAATGCCCCTCTTCGACCACCTTCCCCGCTTTCAAGATCAATACGAAATGACCCACCAATTCGACCTGGATGACTCACTTCCCCAGGCGGTGGTCGACATCATCCTGCTATGGATGCAATTTGGAGACGATCCGACCTCCTTTCTCCTCGGCTGCCCCGCCGATCAAGATCATTGCGACGAATCCCAGGGGCTCTTCGATCTCGCCATACAATCGAACCTCGAACTCGAAGAAGAAACGATCAACACCATCGAGGCTCACCGCTCCCACGAACAGGGATGGAACGTCACCTCCGACGTTCTGACTGATCTGATGGAGCAGGCCGAAGGTGACGCGATTCATTCCTGGGCCATGGACGGCTACGCCGTGGAGCATCATCTTCTCATCTTGCTGGAAAGCTTTCGCGCCACCGGTACTTTTTCCTTTGACGGGCAGCCGGCATTCGGACTTCTCGACGACCAGACCGTGGGCCACTTCGACGCCGTAGAATATCGCTGGGAGGAAGTGCTCTTTCGCTGGGGCGATGATTGTGCATCCGATCCGAACGATCCGGATTGCGTCTTCGTCCCCGTCCCCCTGGACGGCACAGAAATTTCAGGCGACGCATTCTCCGGCGAATTCCCCGCCACCGTGACGAATCATTCCTCCATCTCCATCGACGAACACCTGGTGGAGGCGGAGATCTCCTACGCCGAATTTCTCTTCGCCGCCATCGATCGGGTGGCTCCTTTACACATGACCCATAACGGCAACGCTTCCGATTTGAGCGAAGTCTTCGCTCAGGCCTTTGACTGCGGCGAACTTTACACCCAGATGTACGATCAGGGCCTGGACCACCCCGCCGAAGCAGCCCAGGCGCTCTGCGAAAAATTGGCGGAAGACACCTCGGAAATCCTCTACCAATACGTGCGCGACGAAAGCGAAGACAAACTGCACTTCAACCTCCAGAGCCCGGAGGAGAACCCCTGCGAGCTTCACCTCCTCGAATCCTACTCCGCATCCGATCCCGACCATCCCTTTCCGATCCTCGCCAGCTTCGGCACCTCCGACAACTGGTGCCAGTGGCAAATCGATTTCATCCCGGACACTCCCGGCCTCGCCACTGGTGACTTCCACGGCGAAGCCTCCCCGTAGAACGAGACGCACTCAATACCTGATATTTGCGGCCGGAATTTCGCCTCACCCCACCCCGTTTTCACTACTCGGGCTCCCTCTTACAACGCCTGGAGCGATAATACGGAACGTTATTTAATTGGAATCTGGCCCCGGCGCGAAGAGACGCTGCTGCGCTTCTCGACCCTGAAGTTGACGCGAGGGCTTCCCCTCTGTAAACCATGCTCCGATCTGGAGGAGGTGGCGACTGTCCACGCAGAACGCGGCCTATACGGCCGTCCGCCGAGCTTTTCGAGGCGGCACCACCGACGACGCGCGCACTTCTCCTTTTCCGGGCACCACGATTTTCGCGGAACACTGCAATGAACCCATCGAATTTCGAACTCGACCTCCTCGACTTTCAGGGAAAACCCCTGGAGCTCGATTTTGAGGCCGAAGGCCTGTCGGCGGCCTGGCTGCTCGACGATGTGGACGCCCCGCTTCGGGTCGACGAAGACGAGACCTTCTACGCCGAGTTGACCGCGCAGTTGTTGGGCACCACCATTCATCTCGACGGCCATATCGAAGGTGGTTTTTACTACCGCTGTGGCCGTTGTCTGGAGTGGCGCCCCTTTGCCCTTGACGAGTCCGTCCAATTCGTGCTCATGTCTCGCCCCACCTGGGACGAGAATTACGGCGAAGAAGACGAAGTCGTCCTTCAGGAAGAAGATCTCGACGTAAGCTATTACGAAGAGGAGATCATCGATCTGCGCCCCCTTCTCAGGGAGGCCGTGCTCTTGGAGCTGCCCACGTTTCCCGTCTGCCCCGACGAACTCTCCGAGGCCTGTGATACGGCTTACGAACGCGTCGTCGGCGAAGAGACGCTCGAGGAAAACGAGGAAAACTCCATCGATCTTCGGTGGTCGAAACTTCGCGATATTGAACTCGGCGACGACGACGCGTAAGGTTCGCCCCTCGATGGTGGGCATCGCGCCTGTCCGTTTTGCATCAACTGCGCATCGCGCGCGACCTGTAAATTTTGCCACGACACATTGAGACTCATTAGAGAAGACGAGGTTCCAAATGGCTGTACCAAAGAAGAGAAAATCCCAGGCCAAGACCCGGTCTCGGCGGGCCAACCACGACAAGGTCAAGGCTCCCAACCTGCAGCGATGCCCCCAGTGCTATGCTCCCAAGCGCCCTCACCGCGCCTGCATGGACTGCGGATATTATCGCGACGAGCAGGTCATCGAAAAATGGGACATCTACTGATCTCGTCGCCGGGCCGGTGAATTTTCCTCCCATCAAAGCGAAGCGATGAGCACTGAAGAACGCGTCATCGAAGTCGTCGCCCAGGTCTTTGACCTCAAAAGCGATGAATTGTCGCCGGACCAGCACTTTCTCGATGATCTGGGGGCGACCAGCATCGATGTCGTCAACCTGGTGTGGCGTATCGAGGAGGCATTCGCCCTGGGGGAACTCGACGAGGCTTCCCTGAAGGCGGTCCATACCATCGGCGATCTCATCGAATTGGTCGATGCGCGCCAGGGAGCGGTCTCCGAGGCCGTAGAGACCGTGGACGTCGCCATCGCCGCAGACCACGCCGGCCTCGAGATGAAGGCCGATCTGGTGGACTGGCTTCGCCGCCGCGGACAGATCGTGCGCGATCTGGGCCCCGCCGATGCGGACTCCGTGGACTATCCCGACTTCGCCGCCCGCGTCGCCCGCCAGGTCGCCGCGCAGCGCGCCCAGAAGGGAATTCTTGTCTGCGGTTCCGGCATCGGCATGTCCATCGCCGCCAACAAGGTCGACGGTGTGCGTGCCGTGGTGGTCGTCAACCCCCTGCAGGCTGAGCTCGCACGCCAGCACAACGACGCCAATATCCTGTGCCTCGGCGAACGCCTCATCGGCCCAGACACGGCTCGACGCTGCGCCGCTGTCTTTCTCGACACCCCCTTCGATCCGGGCGACGACGGCCGCCACCGCCGCCGCGTACGTCGCATCCACGAATTGGAAGCCTCCTCCGACTAGTCAGCCCCGTTTCGCCCCACGCAACACCGGCATACGTATGCGCTGTCCCTTCTGCGGTCATGTCCAAAATCGCGTCGTCGACTCCCGTCAGGCAAGCGACGCCACCGCCATCCGTCGCCGCCGCGAATGCGAAGAATGCAACCGTCGTTTCACCACCTATGAGCGCGTCGAAGAGGTCTTTCCGCGCATCATCAAAAGCGACGATCGCCGCGAGGACTACGATCGCCTCAAGGTCGCCCGCGGAATTCAACTGGCGGCGAACAAGCGCCCCATCTCCACCACCGCCATTGACGAGGTCGTCGACCGCGTGGAACGCCGCATGCTCGACGAGGGACGACGCGAGATCCCCAGCGACTGGATTGGCATGGCCATCACCACCGAATTGCGCAACCTCGATCCGGTGGCCTATATTCGCTTCGCCAGCGTCTACCGCGCCTTTAGCGACATCGAGGAATTCATCCAGGAACTCCAGAGTCTGGAGGCCTCCAGCGACGTCAGCGACCAGGGTCAGGAGTGACTCCCCATGACTTCTCCTAAGGCCAACGCCGGGGACCTACGGTGGATGGACGAGGCCATCTCCCTGGCCAGCAGGGCCACCGGACGTACTCACCCCAACCCCCTTGTGGGGTGCGTGATCGTCGACGGTGACGGCCGCGTCGTCGGACGCGGGTTTCATGCCCGCGCCGGAGAAGACCACGCCGAGATCGCTGCCATTAAAGACGCCGACACCGACCTTACGGACTGCACTCTCTACGTCAATCACGAGCCCTGCTGCCATCACGGTCGCACTCCGCCCTGTACGGACGCCATCATCGACGCCGGCATCTCCCGCGTCGTCATCGGCACCATCGATCCCAACCCCCGCGTCAGCGGCCGGGGAATGAAGATTCTCGAACAGGCCGGCATCGACGTCCTCTGCGGTGTGCGCCACGGTGCGAGCCGATGGCTCAACGCCCCCTTTTTCAAATATATGACCGTCGGTCTGCCCTGGGTGGCGGCGAAATGGGCGATGAGCCTGGACGGAAAGATCGCCACTCACGTCGGCGACTCCCGCTGGATCACCGGGGAATCGGCGCGTCGCAGAGTCCACGAACTCCGAGATACTTACGACGCCATCCTCGTCGGAAAGCAGACTCTTTTGGCCGACGATCCCCGGCTGACCTGCAGGCTTGAAGACGGCCGCGATCCGGTGCGATTCGTCGTCGACGCCCGTCTGGAGGCTCCTGTCGAACACCGGGTCTTCCACCACCACGACTCCGACGCTCCCACCATCGTCTTCTGCGCCCCCGAGCCTCGCCACCTGCGGCGACGTGCCCTGGAAGAACGGGGCGTGGAGATCGTTGAGATCGAGACCGACCAACGTGGCTGGCTACAACCGCGGGCAATGCTCGAGGCCATCCACCGGCGCGAATTATTGAGCGTCCTCGTCGAGGGAGGAGGCCAACTTCTGGGCTCGTTCTTCGACGCCGGCCTCATCGACTATGCCTATGCCTTCGTCGCCCCCCGGCTCATCGGCGGCGACCAGGCCCCCACGCCCCTTGCCGGGCGCGGCATCGAGTCCATGGAGCAATGCCTCGATCTACGCCAGCCCGCCGTCGAACAATTGTCTGGCGACCTCCTCGTCCACGGGCACACCACCGACTTTCCCACGCTCTCCGGCCGGGAAGAAGCCACTCAGGAGTGACCTCATGTTCACCGGCCTCGTCGCCGACGTCGGGCGTATCTCAGCCCGCACCAAAACCGGCAAAGACATCACCTTCACCATCGAGACCTCCTTCGAGGTCGACGACCTCGACCTCGGCGAGAGCATCGCCGTCGACGGCACCTGCCTGACGGTCACCGAGATCGGTTCGTCCTCCTTTGACGTCGACGCCAGTCCCGAGACCCTGCAGCGCACCACCCTCGGCGATCGCCACGTCGGCGACGGCGTCCATCTCGAGCGCGCACTTCGCCTCAGCGACCGGCTCGGCGGCCACCTCGTCACCGGTCATATCGACGGCGTGGGAAGCCTGAAGAGCCGTCGTCGAGACGGCAAGGCGTGGATCCTCGAATTCGAAGCCCCCGACTCCGTCAGCCCCTACCTGCTCGAAAAGGGCTGCATCGCCGTCGACGGCGTCAGCCTGACCATCAACGGCGTCGCCAATTCGACTTTCGACCTCGCCATTATCCCTCACACCGCCCAACACACTCTGTTGACCGAATACCGCCCCGGGCGCAAGGTCAACCTCGAGGCGGACCTGATCGGCAAATACGTCCGAAAATTCATCACCTCCGACTCCGACGGTCTGTCGATGGACGACCTGATCCGGGCTGGATTCTGACGTCTCACCTGGGAGAATCAGCATGTCGCAACCACAAGCCACCCTCGATCCCGACACCACCGCCGATGCCTCCATCGAGCGCGTAGAGCGCGCCATCGAGGCCATCGCCGACGGCAAGATCGTCATCCTCGTCGACGCCGAAGACCGCGAAAACGAAGGCGATCTATGTATGGCGGCCGACAAGGTCACCCCCGAAGCCGTCAACTTTATGGCCAAATACGGCCGAGGCCTCATCTGCCTGACCCTGACGGGCGAACATATCGATCGCCTCCAGATCCCGATGATGGTCGACCAGAACTCCAGCGCCTTCGGCACGGCCTTCACGGTCAGCATCGAAGCCGCCGAAGGCGTCACCACCGGCATCTCCGCCGCCGACCGGGCCCGCACCATCGAGGCCGCCGTGGCCGAAGGAGCCGGCCCCGACGACATCGTCATGCCCGGCCATATCTTTCCCCTCAAAGCCCGCGACGGCGGCGTATTGGTGCGCACCGGCCAGACCGAGGGCAGCGTCGACCTGGCGCGCATGGCCGGTCACAGCCCGGCCGGCGTCATCTGCGAGATCATGAACGACGACGGCACCATGGCCCGCCTTCCCCAGTTGAAGAGCTTTGCCGAAGAACACGATCTGGAGTTGCTCTCCGTCACCGATCTCATCACCTACCGACTGGAGCGCGAGTCCATCCTGGAGGTCGTCGACGAGGCTCCCCTGGAAACGGAATTTGACGGACAATGGTCGGTGCGCGTCTTCAAGAGCCGCGTCGACGGCGCCGAGCATCTGTGCTTCGTCTGCGGCGAACCCTCTCCCGATGAGCCGACGCTGGTCCGCGTCCAGCCCCGCTGTGACACCTTCGACACCTTCCTTCACCGCCGCGGCGGTTGCGTGCTTCAGCTTCGCCGGTGTATGCAGGCCATCGCCGAACAGGGATGCGGAGTCATCGTCTATCTCGACAAGCAGGAGAGCTCGGCGACGGAGCTGGTCAACAAATACGTCCACGGCGAATCGGCCGCTCCCACCCCCGAGCAGCGAGCACGTGAGGTCAACCAACCTCAGAAGACCCTTCGCTCCCTGGGGATCGGCGCCCAGATTCTGCGCAGCACCGGTTGCGGTCCCGTGCGGGTGCTGACCAACCGGCCCAAGCGCATCGTCGGCAGCCGCGGCTTCGGGATCTCCGTCGTCGATCAGCTCCCCATTCCGGACTACGACCTGTAGCCACTTTTTTCAGTCCTCTACACCTTCTCGAGCCCCCGAAGACGTCATGCCAAAGGTCATCGAAGGCCACCTCAACGCCGAAGGGCGCCGCTTCGCCATCGTCGCCGCCCGCTTTAACTCGATCTTCGCCGACCAGCTCGTCGGCGGCGCCGTCGACAGCCTGGTGCGCCACGGCGCCAACGACGACGACATCACCGTCGTGCGATGTCCGGGAAGTTTCGAACTCCCCCAGGTGGCCGCTCGCGTCGCCGACAGCCTCGCCGTAGACGCCATCATCTGCCTCGGCGTCCTCATCCGCGGCGCCACCCCCCACTTCGACTATATCGCCGCCGAGGCTGCCAAGGGCATCGGAGCCCTGGGCACCGAAGGCGATATCCCTGTCGCCTTCGGCGTCATCACCTGCGATACGCTGGAACAAGCCATCGAGCGCAGTGGTTCTAAGGCGGGCAACAAGGGCTGTGAAGCGGCCCTGGCCGCCATCGAAATGGTCAACCTCTATCACGATCTCCATTAAATCCCTCGATGACTAAACGACCACAACAGGCACGCCGTGCCGTACTTCGTGTGATGTATGCCGCCGACGTAAGCGGCATTTCCGTCGGCGACGCCCTCGAATCCAGCCGTCTTACCCTCGACGATCTCGACGGCGCCTTCGATTGGGACTTCGTCGCGCAGAGGCTGAGCTCCGTGGCGGAAAAACGCGACGAAATCGACGCCGAGATCCGCCGACTCAGCCCCAACTGGCGACTCGACCGCATGGCCGCCGTCGACCGAAATCTGCTTCGCCTGGGGATCTTTGAGATCCTCGAGGACGTCACCCCACCGCTCATCGCCATCAACGCCTGTGTAGAATTGGCCAAGGAATTCGGTACGGCCAGCACACCGGGCTTTATCAACGGCTTGCTCGACCAGCTATGTCAAGACCACGACATCCCCATCGAGTCCACGGACTCCGAATCCCCCCCCGGCCGCGGCCGTTGAGCCTCCTTTTGGTCCTGGGGGCCCTCTTCATCGCCTCCGGATGCTATCAAGAGCCCCCACAGCCGCGACATTTCGTGCCCGGCGACCCTCTCTACGAGCAATTCACCTCTGAGGGCGATCGGATCGTCATCGACGCCCACGACGATGCGCTGGGCATGAAGATCCGTCGCCGACGCCACAGCACCCGCGTCTTCGACGCCAAGATGATCCCCCTTGGACAGGTGCGCATCGACGACGATCGCGTCGAGCAGCGAAGCCTCGACGGCACACAGCGCACCAGCGCAGAGTGGATCGACGACGATACGGCTCACATGCCCGACGCCTGGCGGATCGAGCGCACCGACAACGGCTGGGACATCTTCGACGCTGACGCCACAGTGATCGCCCTGCTGCGACGATCTGAGGATCAATGGACGCTTCGTCCCACCCGCGGTGAGGTCGTCACCCTCACGACCTCCACCGACGGCGGCACAGACCTCGTCGTCGATGGACAGGGCCATATGGTCCTGAATACACGGGCCGATCGTCTCTCCTCTGTCTCCCTGCTCATCCTGGCCATCGACGAACTCGATCCTCTCCATCGCTACAGCCTCGCCACCTTCGCAGACCTCCACTTCTGATCGCCCCGAGTTCACCATTGAATCCCCCCCGGTTCTGTTTATCTTGAACAGGCGGACCGGTCGCGATACGCGGGGCCGTGACATTTTCCCACAGGCCCCCCTTCGACGACGCCCGGCACGATTCGTGCTAACCCAGAGCACCGTGCGCTTGTTGGGAACAAACTCCCACGGTAACATGGTTCTCAGATCGACGTCTTCGACACAGCAGAGAGCAATTCTCGCGTGGATGAAGTGGTAACCGAAAGGGTGGCGCCTCATGGAAGTGCAGCAATTTGAACAAGCCATCTTGAAAATGGCCTTCGAGACCGACGCCAAGATCACCACCGCCTCGGTCGCCTATTATCTTGGCATCCCCGCGCGTAAAGCCAACGAATTGCTGGAAGCTCTCCTCGCCGAAGGCGTCCTCGAACTCGACAGCGATGGCGAGGGCAATCTCTATTACTTCATCCCCAATCAGGGCGATCCCGCCTCCCTTGGCGATTCCTCCTCCGACGACGATAGTTGGGCCAAATTGGAGGCCGCCGCCGACATCGCTGCCAACGGCGGATCTGATGTCGACGAACAGGACGCTGCCGAACATACCTCGCCGGTCTCCGACGAGCTGAGCGAGGAATTCTTCCATGCCAGCATCGACGACGAGGAGCAGGCCCCCTTCTCCCCATCTCAATTCAGCCCCCATCAGGGGGCCGACGGTCGCTCCACTGGCGCCGAGTCCGAGACCTCCTCATATCGCTACGAGGACCGCTACACCGACGATGACTGGTTCCAGTCCGAGCGGTTCCACTCTAGCCCTCAGTCCCGACCCTACGGCGGTTTTCCTCACCAACGACACACCCAGCGCCGATCCTCGCGCTTCGACGGCATCCCCGACGGCGTCACCAGCCGCCTCGGCCGCACTGATGCCCGCGCCGGATCTTGCGGCGACGCCTCCATCGTCGTTGAAAACGCCGCCAGTTGTGAGCCTCGGCCCCTTGCCGACGCCAGGCCCACCGTCACCTCCTGTAACGACGTCAACACCTCCAGCTTCTCCACCCACCAGGACTACGGAAGCTTCGGGTTTACCGCCTCCCACAACTCCACCGCTCTCGCCACGACCTCCAACACCGGTGAGATGACGTTGACGGCGGACAACCACATCGAACAACCGGAACACCAGCCGGGGATGGCTCTTCTCTTGAGCCTCATCCTCTGCGGCACCGGACAGATCTACAATGGCGAGGTCAGCAAGGGCATCATCATGCTCATCCTTTGCTTCTTGCTGTGGTTCGTCTTCTTGGGCTGGGTCGTCCACATCTGGTCCATCGTCGACGCCGTCGTCGTCGCCGAGCGAATCAACCGCCAATCTTCGAATAACTCCCCAGGTCAGCCTCAGCA
>SLPW01000127.1 GCA_007131755.1 Myxococcales bacterium
AGGTGGCCGCGAGTGCTTTCTACGAGCGGTCGGAGGGGACACGGAGCCAGCTACTCACGTTGATAGCCCCACGGTTACCCCCTCCGCCTCGCGCTGTACTACGCGCTCGGCACCTCCCCGCCGACGAGGAGGGTGTCCGTTCCCTGCCTGTATGTAGTCAGGGGGGCTACCCTGAACGCTTACGTCGGGACGATGCGCCGCGCGATCCGGATAGCAATGCCAATCCCACAGGCTCCGGTGCCCATCACGCCGAATGCCGGATATGCATCACATCGCCGTCCTGCACCACGTAGTCCTTGCCCTCGAGGCGCATCTCGCCGGCGGCTCGGATCTCGGCCTCGCTCTCGTACTTCTGGAGATCCGCCACCGTATAGACCTCGGCGCGGATGAAGTGCTTTTCGAAGTCGGAGTGGATGGCCCCGGCGGCCTGCGGCGCCGTGGCGCCGACGGGGATCGTCCAGGCCCGGATCTCCTTTTCGCCGGCCGTAAAAAAGCTGTGCAACCCCAGTAGCCGGTACGTGGCCCGTACCAATTGGTGAAGCGCCGGCTCCGCGATCCCCAGCCCCTCGAGCATCTCTCGCTGCTCCGCTTCCTCCATCTCCGCCAACTCGGACTCGATGGAGCCGCATACCACCTCGACGATGCTATTCTGCTCGCCGGCCAGCTCGCGAAGGGCCTCCACGTGCGGGTGTTCGCCCTCCAGATCGTCGTCGGCCACATTCGCCACGTATAATACGGGCTTGGCCGTCAATAGATGACAATCCCGCACCAACTCCCACTGGTGTTCACTCAGATCGATTCCCCGCGCCGGATTTCCCTTCGCCAATTCCCCGAAGACCACCTCCAACGCCTCCACCCTCTCGATCTCCACGCGCTCGCCAGACTTCGACGCCCGCCGCGCCTTCTCCAGCCGGCCCTCCACGGTCTGCAGGTCGGCCAGAGTCAGCTCCGTATCGATGATCTCCACGTCGCGCACCGGATCGACACCGCCTTCGACGTGGGTGACATTGTCGTCGTCGAAACAGCGCACCACATGCAAGATAGCATGGACCTCCCGGATATTGGCCAGGAATTTATTTCCCAGCCCCTCTCCCTCGGAGGCTCCGCGCACCAACCCCGCGATGTCCACGATCTCCACCGACGCCGGGATCACCTTCTCGGTGCCGATATAGCTCTCGATGATCTTCAAGCGCCGATCGGGCACCGGAACGATTCCCACGTTTGGATCGATGGTGCAAAAAGGGTAATTTTCAGATTGCGCCCCGGCTTCGGTCAGGGCATTGAAGATGGTCGACTTGCCCACATTGGGAAGTCCAACTATTCCTGCTTTGAGGCTCATGGATATACGTCGCGGCTTCAGTAACGGCTACAACCCGACTTCGCTGTCGGGCCGAGTGCTGGAGGCCAGCACGGGACCTTTTAATCAATGTCGATGTACCTCGCAACACATCGCTTACAACGGATATGACCGGTTTCCATCGCTTGCGATGTCCTGGCCCCGGCCCCGGCCCTGGCCCTGGCCCGAAGTTTGTGGTTGCTTACCCTTGCCCGGAATCACCCTTGCTCGCGCTCCAGTCTTTGCCCATGCCCGAAATCGCGGCGTGGGGAAAAGCGGGTCGGGGCCCGGGCCAGGGACGAAGCTCGAATGATTCGCGCCTCAGAACCGAATCGAGGTAAATCACATCACTCACAACAGGTGTCTAAATTTCAATCTTCCCCTATCCTCTTCTCACCGTCACCGAGCACCAGGCATCTAAACCCCAGACCGGACGGAGCAGCCGTGAAGAAGTACTACCATGCAGAGTTGGCGGTCTATATCCGCCGAGAAAAAGAAATAGAAAAGGAATTGGAGCAGCTCGAAAAGGACTTCAAGACCTGGAAGGAGCGCGTCGAATTGGCCCAGAAAGCCGGGCGTCCGGAGTTGAAGGCCCGCGCCGAGCAGCGCATCGATGACCTGCGCGCCGAGGCCTGGGGCCTTCGCACGGAGTTGAAGGAGATCATCGAGAAGAAGCGCGAAATCCGCATGGATAGCCGCCGCCCCTCGGGCGTCGAACTCCAGCGCGCCCAGTCCCTTCTCCAGAGTTTTCGAGAATCGGGCATCATCGACCCCGACAAGGCCCGCCTCGAAGACGAGATAAAAGAGGCGGCAAAACAGGACGACTCGGCTCTCGACGCCCTCAAGGTCAAGGCCGGCATGAAGGAAGCCCAGCCGGAGGAGCCGCCCCCCGAAGAGGCGCCGGCTCAGGAGCCCGAAAAGAACCTCGACGCCGAACTCGCGGCCCTTCGCGCCAAGATGGGCATCGACGACGGCGCAGCCGGCGACGATCCCGACGACGTCGACCTCGAGGAACTGGAACGGATGTTCGCCGATGATGACGATCCCGAAGACGACGAAAACACAGGAGAATGAGCGCCCCGCACCTTGGTCGTCGACCCCGGATATGATAATCGCGTAGTAGATATAGTGTGGTCACACATCGATCCCCAACACCCATCACCCACTACCCGCCCTCCAATGCCCAACTTCGACATTCCCACCATACGGGGCCGCATCGCCGAGCGCCTGGCCAGAGCGCCGGCGCGAAACGCCGACGACGAGCCCCTGGAATTTCCCGAATCTCCCGGCGACGTCATGCTGCGCACCGCCGAGGAGCGCGGCGTCGTCGCCCTGGCCTGCCTTCTCCTGGAGAATCTACGCGAACACGGCGGCACCCGGGCCCGCGCACGCACCCTGGACACCGTCCTGCGTCGCATCCTCGAGACGTTCGGACCCAAAGAGGTCATGGACATCGAGGTCGAGGCATACGAAATCCTGCTGTGGATCGGCAGCGCCATCGACGACGACTGGCAGCCCGAGTCCAGCGACGACCCGGGCGCCATCGACCCCACGGCGAGCTACCTGGACCTTGTGCGCTGGGCCATCGCCGGCGGCGTGGACCTCGAGATGGACTACTACAGCCGCGGCCGCGGCGAGTTAACCCACCGCCGCGTCACCCCCATAAGCCTCGAGGCCGAGACCTATATCCACGCCTACTGCCACCTGCGCCGCGACGAGCGCGTCTTTCGCATCAGCCGCATCGGCGACCTCAAACCCATCGGCGGCTGGCCCCGACGCCCGGACCGACCGAAGAAGAAGAAAGCCGCCCCGGCACCGGCCGAAGCCACCACCGCGTCACCCGGCACCGACGAGGACACCCCACAGATGAGCCTCCTCGACGACTAAATTGCTCGCTGGACTCCGCTAATCTGACAACGGTGAATCAGCAAGGATACCCCTCCCCAACCGGGGCACCCGCGAGCGCAGTTTGCGAGTGGGTCGTGGGAGGTGGCCGACGGCGCTTTTCAGCCGTCGGTTGGAGGGGCACCACCAAAGACCACAAATCGACGGACCCACCCCATGCTCAAACACTTCATCGACGGCCAATTCAACCCCTCCTCCTCGGAAGAGACCTTCCCCAACGTCGATCCGGCCACGGGAAAGCAGATCTCCAAGGTCGCCGAGGGCACGCCAGAAGACATCGACCGTGCCGTGCAGGCCGCCCGCCGCGCCTTCGATGGCGAGTGGAGCGCAATGACACAGGGCCGGCGCCTCGATCTCCTGCAGCGCGTCGCCCACGGAATCCGGGCCCGCTTCGACGAATTTTTGGAGGCCGAGATGCGCGATACGGGAAAGCCCCGGGCCTTCGCCTCGCGCATCGACATCCCGCGCGGCGCCGCCAACTTCGAATTCTTCGCCACCATCGCCCGCGCCCTCGAGGAATCGGCCTACCAGACGGAGACCCGCGACGGGCTGGGCGCCGTCAACTACGTCACCCGCCAACCCCTGGGCGTCGTCGGCGTCATCTCGCCCTGGAATCTCCCGCTCCTTCTTTTGACCTGGAAGGTCGCCCCCGCTCTGGCCGCCGGAAATTGCGTCGTCGTCAAACCCTCCGAGGAGACACCGACGACAGCCACTCTTCTGGCCGAGGTATTCAAGGACGCCGGCGTCCCCGACGGGGTCTATAACGTCGTCCACGGACACGGCCCCGACGCCGCCGGCGAGGCCCTG
Source organism: Myxococcales bacterium (assembly GCA_007131755.1). Classification (GTDB taxonomy): domain Bacteria; phylum Myxococcota_A; class Bradymonadia; order Bradymonadales; family Bradymonadaceae; genus SLJM01. The sequence goes on from SLPW01000127.1 coordinate 4,049, forward strand.
ACCCGCCATCCCGACGTCAGCGCCATCACGTTTACTGGCGAGACCCGTACGGGCACGGCGATCATGGAGGCATGTGCCCCCCACATCAAAAACGTCTCCTTCGAATTGGGCGGCAAGAATCCGGCCATCATCTTCGCCGACGCCGACCTCGAAAAGGCCGTCGCCGGCACGGCCCGCTCCACATTCTCCAACACCGGCCAGGTCTGCCTGTGTTCGGAGCGCGTCTACGTGCAGCGCCCCATCTTCGACGAATTCGTAGAAGCCCTGGCCGAACGCGCCGAGGCGCTCACCGTGGGCGACCCCTTCGACGACGCCACCGAGATGGGCCCCCTCATCAGCCGCGAACACCAACAAAAGGTGCTCGCCGCCTTTGAATCCGCCCGCGACGACGGAGCCACCTTCGTCACCGGCGGCGGCGTCCCCGAGCTCAAGGGCTCCTTTGCCGAGGGCTGCTTCGTCGAACCCACCATCCTCACCGGCCTCGACGAAGACGCCTCGGCGGTGAAGGACGAGATCTTCGGCCCCGTCTGCCATATCCGACCCTTCGACTCCGAAGAGGAGGTCGTCGAGCTGGCCAACGACACCCGCTATGGCCTCTGCGCCGCCGTCTGGACCGAAAACCTCAGCCGCGCCCACCGCGTCGCCCACCAGATGGAGGCCGGACTGGTCTGGATCAATAGTTGGTTTCTCCGCGATCTTCGAACCCCCTTCGGCGGCGTAAAACTCAGCGGCATCGGCCGTGAGGGCGGCCGCTACTCCCTGGACTTCTACAGCGAAACCAAGACCATCTGCGTGAAGTTGTGACGGCGGGTATCGGGTATCAGGTATCGGGTATCGGGTATCAGGTATCGGATATCAGGTAGTAGGTATCAGGTAGTAGGTATCAGGTATTGGGTGGTCGGAGGGCCCCCCACAACCACCCTTCACTCCACGGACTAAACACCATGCCCAACGAACCACTGATCGTCGAAGACCGACCCGGCGCCCTCGCCAACTATCCCCACGCCCGAAAAGTAGGCGATTTGCTCTTCGTCTCCGGCATGTCCTGCCGCCAGCCCGACAACTCCCATGTGGGCGTCGAGATCGAAGACGACGGCACCATCCATCGTGACATCGCCGTCCAGACCCGCGCTGTCATCGAAAACCTGCAGGCCATCCTCGCCGCCGCCGACACCGCGCTGACGGACGTCGTCGACATCACCGTCTTTCTCATCGATATGGACGATTACGCCGGCTTCAACGAGGTCTATAACGAATACTTCGACGCACAAACCGGACCGGCCCGGACCACCGTCGCCGTCGCCGAACTTCCCCATCCGAATCTCGCCATTGAGATCAAGGCCGTGGCCTATCTCGGGGGATGAGGCCCACCACCGCCTATGGCACGACGACGATCCACGAATTCCTCGACGGCTTTCACCATACATAATTCCGCTCCCGTGGGAGCGTCGGGATCGAAATCGCCCTCCTGATCTCGCCGGCGGTCTTCCACGATCTCCGGCGGCGGGTCTTCGGCGCACTCCTCGAAACGCTGCATGACCCACTGCGTACAGGCGTCGATCACCTCTTGCTCATCAAATTGCTGTGCGCAGCGAAATTCCACGGCTTCCTCGTTCTGACCATCCATGAAATTATTCATCATGAATTTCGACCCGAAGAAGAGCCCGATGATGACGAAGGATACGATCGTGACCTGACGGGGAGTGGCGTTTGCCTTTCCGTAATGTATTGCCATCTCAATTTCCGATAGAGGATAAGAGCACTACTCATCAACGATAGCGGAATCACCCCGAGAATCGAATCACGGTATCCCGGCAGGGATCCTCAAAAATCTGTGGCGAGCCCCGTAAGAATCGTCACTTATCCCGTTATTTTCTTGCGATTTCGGAGTGGCATATAGGTTGCATTAACCCTTCGCCGTGAAAAAATCGAATCCCCTGAATCTCCGTCCTTTTGGAGTCGACGATGCGAACCGGCCCCCTGCCTTTTATCGCCATCTTGCTCATTCTGGTCTCCTTCACCTTCGCGTGCTCCGACGAGGTGTCGCCAAACGAAAACGGCTTCAATATCGGTGAGCCCACCGAAACGGACGTCATCTTCGGCCTCGAGAACGCCACCGACCACACCTTGTACGTCGCGCAATATACCCTGCCGGCTCCAGGCTGGCTGTCCCTATTCCTCGACGGCGACCAGATTCATCCCTTCCACGACTGTGGGCTTCCCTGTCCCTGCGACGAATCCGAGATGTGCGCCGTCTGTGGTATGCCCGCGCCCTCGGTGCAGGCCATCGAGCCCGGCGATGACGTCCGAAGGATCTGGAACGGCGTTCACTTTCAGACCACCGACGGTTGCTACGAAAGGGTGCAGTTGAGCGATGAAGCCATGACCGCCGAGTTCTGTTGGAGCTTCGAATACGAGGGCGATGAATATTACAAGAGCCTCAAAGACCCGACGTGCGAAACCGTCTCTTTCCAACAGGGAGTCGACAAAGAGGTCGTCCTCACCGTCGAAGAAGGACCCGAAATCGTTCCGGAGATCGATTTCGTCCTGCATAACCAGCTCGACGAGCCCGTCTATATCCAGGCCGCCGTCGAGCCCGGCCCGGGCTGGATGAACGTCCTTCGCGATGGCGAGCCCATCTACACCCGGTGGGATTGCATGCTTCCCTGTGAATGCCCGGACCCCAATAACCCCGACGAACCGGTGGCCTGCATGGACTGCGGTATGATGCCCCCCTTCCCACAGGAACTGCCTGCAGGAGAAAAGACCAGCTATAGCTGGGACGGCGTCGAATTCGAGGTCACCGACGGTTGTTTCCAGAGGGTTCAGCTCACTCGGGAGGTCCTGGAGGTCGAGATGTGCTGGGGCTTCGAGACCACCGGCGACGAACACTACGGCTACGTCGACGACCCGACCTGCGAGACCGTGGAGTTCGAACTCGGCGTCGACGACGAGGTGGTGGTCGCGATCGAGTCCGACATCGTCCCGCCCCATCCGGAGGAACCCTCTATCAACTTCGTCCTCGAAAACGCTTCCCCGGACACGATCTACGTTCAGCACGGCACGGGCTCCGCACCCAGTTGGCTCAATGTATTGCTCGATGGAAATTCCATCGCAGTGCAGTGGGACTGCGGTCTTCCCTGCCCCTGTGATGACACCGAACCCTGCGCGGTCTGCGGCATGCCCCTTCCCTGGACGGAGGCCGTCGACCCCGGTGAGGAGACGAGCTTTTTGTGGTACGGCGTCCAATTCGCCATCGTCGAAGACAGCGCAGGCGGCGTCTGCTACGAGGAAAGACTGCTCGGCCAGAAGTCTATGACCGCCGAATTCTGCTACGGTCTCGACACCATGACCGCCGACTACGACCCCAACTCAGAATACGTCGACGACCGCCACTGCCAGGAGGTGGACTTCGAACTCGGCCCCGATGACGAAGCCCGTGCCGTCGTAAACTGACCATTACCCCGGCCCTGGCCCGCCCTTCTGGGTTTTCCCCGGCCCTTGCCCGCCCTTCTGGGTTTTCCCAGGCCCTGGCCCTCGCCCCGACCCTGGCCCGCCCTTCTGGGTTTTCCCCGGCCCCGGCCTCAACGTTGCCCACAACTTGGAATGCTCAATCCCTGGCCCTGGCCCTGTCCCCGGCCCGGGCCCGAAGTAATCCCTGCCCATGTCCTTGCCCTTGTTCGCAGTCTTGGAGTGGGGAAAGGCGGGCCGGGGCGAGGGCCGGGGCCGGGGCCGGGGGAAAGGCGGGCCGGGGCCCGGGCCAGGGAACTACTACCGATGAAAACCGATCCCCCCGAATTCAAAGGCACTCTTGACCTCCCGAGGCCTTTCGGGCGATGGTTGCACTACAGGATGTAGGCAATATTTCGCTCCGTTTCTCGCCAAATATGGGAGAGTCCATGACTGATCGCCTCTTGAATTTCATCGACGGAAAGTGGGTCGAGCCCTACACCAACGAATGGCTCGACAATATCAACCCCGCCAATACCGACGAAGTCATCAACCAGCTTCCCGCAAGCTCCACCGACGACGTCGACCGCGCCGTCTCAGCCGCCGTCGAAGCACAGAAGAAGTGGCGCAAGGTGCCGGCGCCCAAACGGGCGGAGGTGGTCTTCGAGGCCCACCGGCTGCTTCGCGAGCGCACCGACGAATTCGCCGAGGCGCTCACCCGCGAAGAGGGCAAAGTCATCGCCGAGTCCCGTGGCGAGGTCCAGCACTCCCTGGATCTGCTCGAATTTTTTTCCGGTGAAGGACGCCGCCTCAACGGGGAGACCATTCCCAGCTCCACGACCGGCATCTTCGCCTGCACCATCAAGGCCCCCGTGGGCATCGCCGCCCTCATCACCCCCTGGAATTTCCCGGTGGCCATCCCGATCTGGAAGATCGCTCCCGCCATCATCGCCGGCAACGCCGTGGTCCTCAAACCGGCCGAGCAGACCCCCACCACGGCAGACCTGGTCACGAAACTCTTCGAGGAAGCCGGCCTTCCCGCGGGTGTCCTGAACACCGTCCACGGCGTGGGCGAAAAGGTGGGCGCCCATCTCGTCTCCCACGACGACGTAAACGCCATCTCCTTTACGGGCTCCACCGAAGTGGGGCTCCACATCTACGCCGAAGGAGCGAAGGGCAACAAAAAGGTCCAGTGCGAAATGGGCGGCAAAAACGCCCTCGTCCTGCTCGCCGACGGCGACGTCGACGGCGCCGTCGCCGCCACCGCCACCGGCGCCTTCGGCGCCACGGGACAGCGCTGCACCGCCACGAGCCGCGCCATCGTCCACGAAGACGTCTACGACGAATTCGTCGAGAAAATCGTGGCCGCCGCCGAGGCAGCACAACCGGGCGACGGCTTCGACCCCGAATCCACCCTGGGCCCCTCCGTCGACCATCGCCAATTCCAGCAGGTCCTGGACTATCTCGACGTTGCCCGCGAAGAGGGAGTCAACTTCGAACTGCCCGCCGGAAAATTCGACGACGGCCCGCTGGCCAGGGGCTATTTCCTCAAGCCCACGGTCCTCACCGGCGTCACCCCCGAGATGCGGGTCGCCAAAGAAGAGATCTTCGGCCCCGTCTTGAGCGTCATCAAAGTCTCTTCCATCGAGGAGGCCATCGACGTGGCCAACAACACCGAGTACGGCCTCTCCAGCGCCGTGTGGACCCGCGATGTAAGCCGCGTCTTCCACTGGATCGACGATATCGAGACCGGCGTCGTACGCATCAACCAACCCACCCTGGGCGGTGAAGTCCAGGCCCCCTTCGGCGGCGTCAAGAACACGGGCGTCGGCGAACGCGAAAAGGGCAAGACGGCCATCCAATTCTTCGTCGAAGACAAGACGGTCTACATCAACCACGCCGACTGAACCCGAAAACATTCACCCCGCACCCGATACCCAACACCAGGAGCAACCATGAGCACTGCCAGAATCGGACTCATCCAGGCTGCCAACGTCATCAACGACGAGAGCGTCCCCGTCAGCGACATCCAGGAAGCGATGCTCGAAAAGCATCTTCCCATGATCGACGACGCCGCCGCACAAGGCGTTCAGATCCTGGGCCTTCAGGAGATCTTCAACGGCCCCTACTTCTGCCCCAGCCAGGACGCCCGCTGGTACGACGCCGCCGAGCCCATCCCCGACGGCCCGACCACGAAATTGATGCAGGAATACGCCAAAAAGCACGAGATGGTCATCGTCGTACCTCTGTACGAAGAGGCCGACGCCGGCGTCTATTATAACTCGGCGGCCGTCATCGACGCCGACGGAACCTATCTGGGCAAATATCGCAAGCACCACATCCCCCACACCTCCGGCTTCTGGGAGAAATTCTTCTTCAAGCCCGGCAACCTGGGCTATCCCGTCTTCGACACCAAATACGGAAAAGTCGGCGTCTATATCTGCTACGACCGCCACTTCCCGGAAGGCGCCCGCATCCTGGGGCTCAAAGGCGCGCAGGTCGTCTTCAACCCCTCGGCCACCGTCAAAGGCCTGAGCCAATATCTGTGGGAGCTCGAGCAGCCGGCCCACGCCGTAGCCAACGGCTACTTCATGGCCGCCTCCAACCGAGTGGGCATAGAGGCTCCCTGGGAGATCGGTGAGTTCTACGGAACCAGCTATATCTGCGATCCCAAGGGAGAATTTTTGGCCAAGGCCAGCGAGACCGAAGATGAACTGGTCTTCGCCGACTGCAACTTCGACGAGATCGAGGAGACCCGGCGGATCTGGCAATTTTACCGCGACCGCCGGCCCGAGACCTATGATGTGATAACGGATAGCAAGTATTGAGGTTGGTTGCTCTGAGACTTCGCCCCTCCGCCTC
>SLPW01000191.1 GCA_007131755.1 Myxococcales bacterium
CCTGGGAGGTGTCGTTGATGGCGGTGCCGGCCCACATGCCGAAGACAAGATCGGGAAGTTGGAGGGCGAGCCCGATAAAGGGGTAGGCCAAAACGCCGAGGACCCCGAAGAGGGTGACGATGCCCACGGCCATGGCCACCTCGTCGTCTCGGGCCTCGACAAGGGGCGCCGTGGTCGCCACCGCCGTATTTCCACAGATCGAGATCCCAACGGCGATCAGAAGCGCTTTGCGAATCCCGATCTTCATCATCTTGCTGAATACGAGGGTGGTGGCGAAGACAAAGCCGATCAGCACCAGGATGATGGCCACCGCTTCGAGGCCGAAGCCGAGAATCTCCTGGAAGGTGACGCCTGCGCCGAGAAATACGATCGCCAACTTCAGAAATTTCTTCAGCCCCAGGCGCACCCCTTTGTCGTAGGTCCGCGGGTCGAGGCGGAAGATGTTGGCGACGAGCACTCCCAGCACGACAGCGATGAAAACGGCACCGATGGTGTCGGGGAGAAAGTGCGCCAGCGCTGTCGCCGCCAGGGCGATGGAGCCCAATAGGGCCAGTCCCGGGCCGTAGTTGCGGAGGGTCTCTAGCATGTAATCCGTGTCCCTGCCTGGGGAGACGTCTTTCATCGGAGACGATTGGCTTTTGCCAATCGGCGGTCATCCGATGGTAGTGGTACAGCATATTTCATGCCATTCGTGCAATCCCGGTGGTGTAAGCACGAGGAGAGAGGGAGATAGGGGGATGTTTTTAGGTATCGAGGAAGAGGCTGCTGGCATTTATTTCCGAATGACCCCGTATTTTGCTGTTTCATTGGTGAAAGGGGGCGAAACGTCGGTGTAACGGTTTTGTGGTGACTGCGCGATGCGCAGGAGCACATTGTCTCCGATGGCGAGAGGTAGTTGGAGACGATACCGTCCCCGGTATCGGCAGTAGGGTTTTCGCCATTGGTAGGACGGGGCGGTTTGACTCGATTGTCCAGGGCTTATTGTGCAATATATAGCGCGTTCATCTGTTCCAACTTCTGCGAGAAGATGCCAATGCCCCTTATGGAAAAAGCTTATAAGAGCGCCCTGAAACCGATGTTGTTTCGCTTCGATCCGGAGCTTGTTCATCACCACTTCGTCAACCTCGGGGAGTCGATGGGGCGAACGGCGGCGGGCCGAAGGCTGATCGCGGCGATGTACGATTATCGGGGGCCTGATATCTCGCGCACCGTGGACGGGGTGACCTATCGGACGCCCGTGATCTTGGCGGCGGGCTTCGATTATAACGCGAGGTTGACCCAGATTCTTGCGAGCGTGGGATTCGGCGGGGTGGAGGTGGGGTCGGTGACGGCCTATCCCTGTCCGGGAAACGAGCCGCCCAGGCTGCGCCGGGCCGTACAATCGAAGAGCCTCATCGTCTACAAGGGGCTTCGAAACGAGGGGGTCGATCAGATCATCGACCGGCTTCGCAGGCGGGGAGTACAGCAGGGATTGGTGCTGGGGATCAGCATCGCCATGACCAACGCCGAGTCCAGCGCAACTCTGGAGGGGGCCGTCGACGATTATTATCAGAGCTTCAAGAAGCTCAACGAGGCCCGGATAGGCGATTATTACACCATCAATATCTCCTGTCCCAACGTGTACGGCGGGGAGAGTTTTACGGATCCGACGAGGTTGAAGGCGTTGTTGGAGAAGTTAGACGAGGTCGAATGCAGGGTGCCGCGCTATACGAAGATGCCCATCAGCCTGGAGTGGGAGCAATTTCGAGAGCTCCTTGATCTCTTGCAGGACTTCGGCATCGACGGAGTGGTGGTGGGAAATCTGCAGAAAGATTACGACGAGCTGGATGTGCGCCGGGAGGCCCCCGAAGAGTACCGGGGAGGGCTGAGCGGAAAGCCCTGCCGGGAGGCCTCGACGCAGCTCATTCGAAAGACGCGCGAGCACTGTGGCCCGGAGTTTACGATCATGGGCTGCGGAGGGGTGATGAGCCCCGCCGACGCCCTGGAGAAGCTCGACGCCGGAGCGGATCTGATCCAGCTCATCAGCGGCATGATCTTCGAGGGGCCGCACCTGATGCGAGATATCGCATGGGCCATCGCTGAACGCCACCTCGACGTGTGATTTGAATTTCCGGTAGGGCACAGACACCTTATTCGTCGCGGCATTCTCGGTCTGGATCCGGTCGGAGAGCGGTGCTGCCGATAGGCTGTTGGCGTTATCGGCCAGCGGATTCGAGAGCTTGCAGCACATCTCGGGACGAGCGAGGATCTGCGGGGACGGGATCTCGATCTTCGTGATTTCGAAGCAGGACCGTCAGTGAGCCCATGTCGCGCAGGACTGTCAGCAATTCGGCTTCCTCAGGGGTTACGGCTACTGCCACGTCGCCGGGGATACACCGTTGGTCGCCAATGGTAGACACGCAGGAGCCGACGGAGATGACGGTGACGTTCTGCAGTACAGATAAGGTGAGGCTATCGCCGTCGGAAGGCATCGTACCCAGAATATCGAGTCGGTCACCGGGCTGGATAGGTGTGCTTTGCCCTCCTGTGGAGTCGCCGGGAAGAAAATAGGCTCGCTCTCCGGAGGGAATCTGCGAAGCGGCAGTGCGGGCCGATCCGCTCCCCTTGAAGTGGCTCGTCGAGAGCATGCTGTCTGCATCGATATCCACTTCCACCGGCATGCCGAGGTAAATCATCAGCTCCTCTGCAAGGAGTGGGTTTGTGGGGAGGTGATGGTCGGGGACTTCCTGAGTAGTGATCAGCTCTTCGGCCAGGACAGTGCCACTCGAGATGTCAACGGTTGCGGTGACCACTTCGCGCAAGCCGCCGGGATGGGTATCGGACTCGGCCATCCGCTCGGAAGCGGGTTCACCATCATCGGATTCGGCCGCCTCATTGTCGGACGCACCAAATTCATCGAGCTGACAGCCCGTGGTAGCGCAGCCGATGCCGATGACGAGGAGGATCATCAGCATATGAAGGGGAAGCGACGGTGACGTAGTAGTGGACGAAGAGCAAAGGTGGCGCAGATCCATAGTCTTGACTCGCAGTGAAAGAGACGGGCGATATTTTTTTCGAATACCAGACGCTTTGTGTTCGACGCAACCGTTGTGCACCCTTCCGTTTGCCTTTCCGGAGGGCCTTGATTTCGGGCAAGAACAAAGGCAGACAAGAGCAAGGAGGAGGATGCGCGGCGGGGTACAAAAAGTTGCGGTGGCTGGTCTGTAGAATTAACGTAGCCGTACAAGACTGGATTGTGAATCCTATTCTTCACCGGCGAGGTAGTACATGGTGGCGACATCGATGACGGAGACGACGATCATCACCCTTGTTGTGGGTGGACTATTGCTATTCGCCTTTCTGGGGGTCATCGCGATATTGGTGGTCATGCGCTTGATCGGAGGCGGTGAAGAGGAGGATCGAAGTGGTCCCACCACATCGAGGACGGCGGCGTCGCTGAAGCAGTACAACTGGCTCATCGGTCGCAAGGGTTCGGTGGAGGGAAAGACCTTCCATGTCGGCAGAAGGTTGGGGACCATCGGGCGCGGGCTGGGCAACTTCATTCAGATCGCCGACCAGAACGCCTCGAAGGTGCACGCCCAGTTTCGGGGAGCGGCCTCGGGAATGCAGATCAAGGATATGGGGAGTTCCAACGGCACGTTGGTAAACGGAGAGGCCATCGGTCAGTCGTCGTTTACGTCTCTGAAGGACGGCGACGAGATCAAGATCGGGGAGACCATCTTTGCCTATCGCCAGCAGGGGAATTTTCGCGACGAAGGGCTGAGAGGAGCGCGCAATGTACAGGCGGGAGCCCAAAAGCAGACGGCAGCCATGAGCGCCATCGGTGGAGGCGATCTCAAAGAGCAGGTGCGAAAGGCAGTGGAGGAAGCGGGCGGCGATTATGAGAAGGCCGCCGAGAAGCTGGGCCTCGACGCCGAGATCGTCGAAAATATCGTGCTCGCCACAGAAGCGCAGAGTTAATCAGCCAGGACCACGAGTCGTTTGTTTGTCGCCGCGGCCAGCCCGTCGAAGAGCGGCCATGGCGGTGTGAAAGCCCGATGGCGGTGGCGCCGTGGGCTCGCGCTCGGCCTTGCATTGGGGGCATAGAGAAGCCTCCATGCGAAGTGCGTATCCGCATTGGGAGCACTCTTCGCGGCGGCGTTGATCCATGACGTGCTCGGCGCCGCGAAAGGCCATGGTCAGTGCGGCGAGGCCGATTGAGAAGACGACCAGAAAGCCGAAGACCACCAGGGGTAGGAAGGGAAGAAGGATGAGCACGGCGATGATGCCGCCGGACTCCAAGAAGGCCCAGAATTTGTCGAGTTTGACCTCATAGAGGTAGTTCAGGAAATGGCGCCGAAGTCGGGTGAGGGCGAGGTTTACGCCGAGGGCGACGATGAGAACGCCGACCTGAACGATGGTGCCGTGTTCGGTGGCCGCCGTCTCGGCGGTGGTCCCCAATACGTCGCCGGCTGCGCCTTCTTCGATGAGGGTTGCGATCTCGGAGTCGGGCATGCCGAGGGCGGTAAATAAGAGAGCTGCCCCCAGGGCGCCGCAGGCGCCGGCGATCTCGTCGATGTGGGTTTCGCGCAATATGGCGGCGATATCGGGATCGTGGCGCGCCACGGTCTCCAATACGGTCAAGACGGCGACGATGAAGATGGCGGGGATGGAGATCACCAGCTCGAAGACGGCGGGAAGGCTCGCCACTTCCCGCTGGACGAGGACGAAGACGGTGATCTGCATGGCGAAGAAGGTGGTCACCGGACGGGCCGCCGCCGCCAGGGAGGAGACGATGGTGATCGAGAGCAGTCGCAATAAGGCGAAGATCATTGGATGACCTCCAGAATCGACTGCGCAAGTTCGCTGATCGCTGGGACTTCGATGCTCGCCAGGAAGTGGAGCAGACCGGCGATGAGGGCGGCTGTCGCGACGGCGGCGGTGAGGATGACGAGTCCGATGGCCAGCGGAAGGAGCCACTCCAGGACTTTCAGCGGCTCGTCGTTGGCCTCCCAGCGCAGGCGCCGGCGCAGGATGAACAGGCTCCCCTCAATATATAGAGCGGTCAAAAGGGGACCGCTGGCGCCGAGCAAGAAGGCGCTCACGCCCACCAGGGGTGCCACGGCGACGTTGAGCAATAACGCGACGGTGGCCACGGCGGCGCCGAAGAGTCGAACCGTGACCCGTGCGGCGATTCGTCGCTTCGCCGAAAGCCAGTCCAGAGCTCCTCGCAAGACGATGATATGAAGGATGAATAAGGCCGTGACCTGAACGCCCAACTGCAACAGAGGGATCGTACCCGCCAGAAAGCTCGCCAGTGCCACCAGGCCGTAGCCCGTCAGGCGCCAGCGAAGGCGGCGCTGTTCCAGATCCCGGAGGACGTCGCCGTCGCGTGGAGCGAGCTTCGAATCGCAATGGGGACAGGGCCCTGCGCGCAAGACCTCGACTGGCGAGACCTTCTCGGCGCAGCGTCCGCAACGCCTTAGCGCGAGCAATTCGTTATGGTGGGCTTCGAGGTTCACGGGGGATTCATGGCGTTGGAGTTTTTAGGGAACGGCGGTCCACATGATACAGACGTGGGCTCAGGTTCCAATATTCGACGTGGGTGGTTGTTGGGAAATCTGCGAATCCCCATCAATTTTCTGTTGGTTTTCGTGGGATTTGACGAGAAAGCAAGGGTTAGAGGGCCCGGAATGATTCGTGCATAATATGTGAAGATGGCGAATAATGGCCGGTATGTCGGCGTGAGAATACGAACCAGGAGAAAGCGATGATGCGACGAAGCCCCCTAGTCTTTGCGAGCCTGGCCCTGGCGATGAGCCTATTACTGGTGGCCTGTGGCTCGACAGGTGAGCCCGGTGATCCCAATGGCGAACCGGGAGTGAATCAGAATAACGGGGATCCCGATCCCGATCCCGACCCCGATCCCGACCCGGAAGTAAAGCCCCCCGGTGAAGAGGTGGCGAGCACTGCGTCGCGAGCGCTGGAGCCGGATGTGGCAGACGAGGCCTTCGCCGATTTCACAGCGGACAACAGGGACTTTGCCTTTTCGCTTCTCTCCGAGCTTCGCTCTGAGGCACAGGACGAAAATGCCTTTATCTCGCCGCATTCCATCTCCATCGCCCTGGCCATGACGTACGCCGGGGCCGTCAACCAGACTCGTGACGAGATGCAGGATGTGCTCCGCTTCTACACGGAGGGAGAAGACCTCCACGCCGCGTTCAATAAATTGGACCTGCAATTGGGCAGTCGCTCCGAGGTGGAGTTGGAAGAGGATCAATCACTGGATCTGGACGTGGTCAACCAGACCTGGGGTCACTTCGACTTCGACTTCGTCGACGATTATCTCGATTTGTTGGCCCTTCACTATGGGGCATCTCAACTTCTGGTGGACTTCGTCAACGACTACGACGAGGTGCGTCAGGGGATCAACGAATGGGTGGAGGCGAAGACGGAGGGGCGAATCGAGGACCTGCTACCCGATAATAGTCTCGACGACGAGACACGCTTCGTGTTGGTCAACGCCATCTATTTCTATGGAACCTGGGCCAATCCCTTTCCCGAAGAGCAGACTTACGACGCCGACTTCACCAGGCTCGACGACTCCACGGTGGAGGTGGCGATAATGAGCGAAGATCGCTCCATTGATGCCTATTACGATACGGAGGCCGATACGGTGGCCGTCTCCATTCCCTACTCCGGAGAGGAGATCTCCATGATCGCCTGGATGCCCTACGACGAAGAGGAAGACTTCTTGCAGTGGGAGAACGATTTTAGCCGGCAGGATTTCGACGAGATCGTAGAGGGGCTGACCAATCAGCGGGTGATGCTCGGCTTTCCTCGGTTCGAAGAGGAAGCGGACTTCGAACTCAAGGACATCTTCGAAGAGATGGGGATGGTCGACGCCTTCGATCGATGCGATGCCGAATTCGAGGGGATCACGGGACACGGGCCGTGCATCGACTTCAAGTCGCTATATATCGACGATATCTTCCACCAGACCTTCATAAGCGTAGACGAGGTGGGAACGGAAGCCGCCGGCGCCACGGGAGTGGTGATGGCTACGCCGACGTCGGCGCCGCCGTCGATTCGTTTCGACCGGCCCTTTTATTACGCCATCTACGACCACCCCACTGACAGCATCTTGTTCATGGGCCGGATGGTCGATCCGTCGTGAGGGTGGTCTACCCAGATTCCGAACCTAATTCAGGCTGCGCCCGCCGATCCATCGCGAAGGGCATCGTCGCCATCACCGACCAGGTGCTCGACGTAGCGATGCTACGCCTGTGCCCTGGACGGCGCGGCTCCTTGCCTTTCGCGCGCCTCGGCGGGCTCGCTATCCTCATTAGGTGCGGAAACTGGGTCTGGCGGGTTGATTGTTGATTCCACGTCACCTGCGGCAGTACCATGGCTTGCCACGTTTTGATTTCAATGACGGTGTAGGCCATGTGCTGTGCTCAGTCCCATATGTCTCTCGGTCCATTCTCGATCGGTCAGAAGATCGGTGAAGGTGGAATGGGTACGGTGTGGAAGGGGATGCATCGGGACAACGGGCGGATGGTGGCGGTGAAGGTGCTGCGCCCGGAGTTTGCGGACAATCCGGAATACCGGGAGGGGTTTCACCAGGAGGTGCGCTCCATCGCCCGGATGAACCACGAGGCCATCGTCGATATCTACGACTATGGAATCGTCGATCAAAAGGTGGGGCGACTGCATCCGGAATTGGAGACGGGGGCGTTGTGGCTGGCGATGGAGTTTGCGCCAAAAGGGTCATTGGAAGAGTGGCCGCCCATCACGCAGTGGGAGGAACTACGCGACTTGTTGTTGGAGATTTTGGACGCCCTGGCCTATGCCCACGCCCGTTATCTGGTGCATCGCGATCTCAAACCGGAGAACGTGCTTCGCCGCCCCTCCCGTCGTGGTGAGAAGTCGGAGGGGTGGATGCTGTCCGACTTTGGCATCGCCCATATCAACGATGCGGCGCCCAGTAGAAATACGGGCGATATGAGTACGGCGTCGGCGGGAACTCCACTGTTTATGGCGCCCGAGCAGTTGCAGGGCGAGTGGAGGGACTTCGGTCCCTGGACGGATCTCTATGCCCTGGGATGCCTGACCTTTTATCTGGTCACGGGGCGTCCACCCTTCGATGGCAAGAGTGCGATGGCCGTGGCCCTGGCGCATATGTCGGATGCGCCGCCCAGGATGCAGCCACGGCTGGCAGTGCCGACGGGCTTCGACAACTGGGTGCGCAGGCTTCTGGTCAAGGATATGAAGGAGCGCTATCGGCGGGCCGCCGATGCGGCAAGTGATCTGCGACGCCTGGGGGATCCGACGCCGGAACAGGTCCAGAGCCATTTGACCACGGAGCCGCTGCAGGCTCTCGACAATGCGGGGCCCACGGAGGTGATGGCCACGTTTGTGGATGCGCCGACGATGCAGACCCGTCAGGTCGACTCCGACAAATTGCGAAAGAGAGTCTCGGCAGACCGCCTTCGAGCGGGAATGAACGCCGATATCGAGCCCCTTCCGACGCGCGTTCATCTTCCGGGCCCGAGCTGGCGATGCGATCGCCGGGGCCGGGGAACGTCGCTGATGCCGGGGGCGGGAAAGGGAATCTTCGGACTTCGCCAGCCCCCCTACGTAGGTCGCGTCGACGCTCGAAATCACCTTTGGAGTGAATTTCGTCGCGTCTGTGCCGAGGAGAGGTCGCGTCTTGTGATCATTCGCGGGGATCTGGGGCTGGACAAGAGCCGGCTGTTGCGATGGATGGCCCGCCGGGCTCACGAAGCGGGACATGCCAACGCACTGGTCGCCACCTACAGCCCAAAGATGGCCCCCGGAGCGGGATTGCCGCAGACATTCTGTGCCCATCTAGGAGGAACGGGGTTGGACAGGGCTCGGCTCTACGAGCGGCTGGAGGCGGCCTATCGGATTCATCTCGGAGAGGAGCGACCGGATCCACATCATCTGGCGGCCGTGGTGGAGTGGATGATGCCCAAGGCCGCCGACGATTCGGACAATGACGAGATCCCCAGGGTACGCCTCGAGAGTCCGATGGAACGCCATATGGTGGTGCGTGAATTGCTGCGCCATATCTGTGCGCGCCGCCCGTTGATCATCGGCATCGAGGAGGGGCAATGGGCGGGGGAGACGCTGGGGCTGGTCAAATATCTATTGTCGATGCGCGACGAGCATCGGCTCCCCGTATTTGTGATGGTCACCATGCGGCCCGGTGCGATCAAGGAGCGTCCGGCAGAGCGAGAGTATCTGGAGCTCATAAGCAGGCATGACTATGCCTCTCAGGTGGAGTTGGAACCGCTGGCTGTCGAAGAGCAGAAACGGTTTTTGGAGCATTTGATCGGGCTGGAGGATTCGTTGGTAGAAGAGGTCAGCGCACGTTGTGGAGGAACGTCGCTATACGCCGTGCAGTTGGTGGAGGACTGGGTGATCCGCGACGTGCTGCGCAGCACCCCTCGAGGATATACTCTGGTCGACGGGGAGGAGATTCCGAAGACCCTCGATGAATTGCTCGAGCGACGTCTGCTCGATGTTGCCCACGGTTGGGAAGAGCCCGACGAGGCGCAGCTCGCCATGGAGGTGGCCGGGGCGTTGGGGGTATATGTGGACGAGCAGTTGTGGCGTCGGACCTGCGAGAAATTGGGCGTCGTGGTGAGCGACGAATATGTGGACCACTTGATGGCTCATGGAGTGACCCGTCGCGGCTCGGGGGGATGGCGATTTCGCCTTCCACGCTATTGCGATTGTCTGGAGCAAATGGCCCGCGACAATGGGCGATGGCGACAGATCCATTCCACACTCGCCGACGAGCTCGCTGCTCGCCAGGACGAAGTAGGCCACGGTCTCGAGGAGCTGCGAGCCCGACACCTGTTGGAGGCACGGCGTTTCGACGACGCCGTACCCCTGTTGTGGAGAGCCTTCGAGGCGGCGATGCAGCAGAGCGCGTACGTCTCGGCGCAGGCCCTGTTGTCACTGCTGGATCGTGCCTTCGATGGACTGGGCTACGACGACGATCATCCTCAGCGCGTGCGCGCAGAGTTGCGGCGCGCGGAGACAGAGCGGTTTCGGGGTAATTTTTCGGCGGCAAAGGCTCTGGTCGAACAGGTCTGGGATCGCGCCGCGGCGAGTTCGCCGGCGCTTCGCGCAGAGAGCCATCGCATACGGGGGTTGGTGGAGAATTTCGGCGGCGATTACGCCGCGGCGCTCGAGGATTATCGCCGGGCCTACGAGTTGTATTCGTCGGTGGGCGACGAAAATGGCATGTTGCGAAGCCTCTCCGGGATGGGGTGGATGCACCTTGCTGCCGGTCGCCACATAGACG
>SLPW01000497.1 GCA_007131755.1 Myxococcales bacterium
AGATTGAGCGCAGAAGAGGCGCGGGCCAAACATACGGAAGCAGCCCAGAATCTGACCGGAGGAAAACCACAGGCGACGGTCTCAATCTGCCGAGATGCTCTCAACGCCGGACACACGCCATGTCATCGACTGATGGGATTGGCTTATGTGCGGCTCAACGACGAAACGAGCGCCTGTAATCACTTTCGGCAATATCTGGCCAGTGGTCCCTCCAATCCCGGTCCCGTGGAACGGCAGATGGAAAATCTGGGATGTGATTGATAACAGGTGCTCGGTAGTGGGTGTTGGGTCACAGCCAGCGATGGGCCGGCGAGAGTTCGAATTCAGGCATAGATCGGGGAGAAATGTGTGGCAGGCCTCGGTGGTTTTGTCCATGGCGCGTGAGCCGAGCTATGGGCCGATCGACGGAGGGTGTGCAGTGGTCAGTTCAACGGGAGGTAATTCTTATCGGACGTGATATTTACGGTGATCTGAGCGGGTTGAAGACAAGCGAGCGACGGGCCCTGGAGAAGTTGTATCGACGCAACCTCGATGGCTTCGATGCGGTAACACAGGATTATGCGCGGGCCATGACCCGGATTTCGAAAGAGCTCAATCGGGTGGTGGCCGTATTGGCCGATCGCCAGGGGAAGGTGGAATACGTGATGCTCGGAGACGACCGGCGCGTATATCTGCCTGATATCGGACGTCATCGCGGTGGCCAGAGCCGATTTCGGGGCATTCGTCTGATCCGGACCTACCTGAAGGGAGATGGACGCCAGGTGGAGTTGACGAGGGACGATCTGACGGATCTGTCGAAGCTACAGCTCGATATGGTGGTCTCCATCGGGATCGACGCCGGGGGATATCCGGGCAAGGTGGCTTATGCCTATCTGGTGCCCGAGAATCCGGAGGAAAAAATCTGGGAGATCGAGACGGCGCCGAACCCGGCGGAGCTCGATCTGAGCTTTACGTACTTCATCAACGAGCTGGAGAGCGAGTTTCAGCGCAAGGCCGCCGAGGTGGTGCGCACGGGAGATCAGCCGGCGATGTTGGCCTACGTGTCGACCTACGGGGGCCGGGACGAAGAGGTGGAGATCGAGGAGATGCTCGAGCTCTGTGATACGGCGGGCATCGATATCGTGGACACCGTGGTGCAGCGGCGATCGCAGATGCACCCCAAATACGCCGTGGGACGGGGCAAGATCGAGGAGTTGACCCTCAAGGCGCTTCAGAAGGACGTGGACATGATCGTCTTCGGCCAGGATCTGGAGCCTCGCCAGCTTCGAGGAATCACGGACGAGACGGATCTGAAGGTCATCGATCGCACACAGTTGATCCTGGATATCTTCGCCCAGCGCGCAACATCGAGGGACGGAAAGATCCAGGTGGAGCTAGCCCAGCTCAAATATAGTCTGCCCCGATTGCACCGCAAGAGTACGGGCATGAGCCGGCTCGCCGGGGGAATTGGAGGGCGGGGGCCCGGGGAGACGAAGCTCGAGATCAACCGGCGCCGGGCGAACGACCGGATACGGGCTCTGGAAGAGCAGATCGAAAAGCTCAGCGAGCAGCGCCAGCTTCGCCGAAAGCGTCGGGTGCAAAATCGAATGCCCACGGTGAGCATCGTGGGCTATACGAACGCTGGAAAGTCGACACTGCTCAATGTCCTGACCGATTCTACGGTCCGCAGCGAAGATCAACTCTTCGCCACCTTGGAGCCCACGACCCGCAGGCTTCGATTTCCCGACGACCGGGAGGTGATCTTCACCGATACGGTGGGGTTTATCCACGATCTGCCCCCGGATCTGGTGGCGGCCTTCAAGGCCACACTGGAGGAGCTCGACGAGGCGGATATCCTGATCCACCTCGTCGATATCGCCGATCCCCTGTATCTGGACAAAATCGAGGCCGTAAACCGCATCCTCGGCGAGATCGGGTTGGGGGACAAAGAGCAGATTCTGGTCTTCAACAAGATGGATCTGATCGACGAGGAACAGGCAAGATCGGAGGCGCGAAACTACGAAGGGATCGCCGTGTCCGCCTACCAGCCACAGACACTAGAACCGCTCGTGGAGAGGTTGGAGAACCGTCTGTTTCGCCAGCGTCGCCAGCGTGAAAACGGCGACGAGGAGAGCACGCCCCACTGGGCATAAGTCGGGTCGTTGCTCGGTCTCGGTCTCGGGCTCGGGCTCGGGCTCGGGCTCGTGGTCGGTCTCGGTCTCGGGCTCGTGGTCGTGGTCGTGGTCGTGGTCGTGGTCGGTCTCGATCTCGATCTCGTGGTCGGTCTCGATCTCGTGGTCGGTCTCGTGGTCGTGGTCGGTCTCGTGGTCGGTCTCGGTCTCGGTCTCGGGCTCGAGTTGTTGAAATTCCGGGACGTGGTTTATTCGTTGGTTTCGTCGTCTGTGGAGCGGCGGACGATGCGGCGTTGGGAGCCGGTGGTGTTTCGGCGTCGTCGCACGGAGGGTTGGGACGAGGAGGGCTGGCGCTGGCGGGTTCGGGGGCGAGCTTTGTTCTTTCCTTCCTTCTTTTCGAGATTTCGCTTGAGCTTGCGAAGTTTTCGCTTGCGGGCCGAATCGCCGTCGGCGCCGGAGGATGGAGCGGAGCGTGTGCGTTGTGGAGAAGTAGACTGGCCAGGGGCGGAGCGAGAGGGCTTCGGAGATGAGGAGGGGGTTGGGCGGTCGGCTTTGTTGAGCTTGCGGCGCATGGCCTCGAGTTTCTTCTTGCGCGACGAGGTGCCCGAGGACGAGGGGCGTGACGTCGAAGAAGATTGCGAGGGTTGTGAGGAAGAGGGGGCGCTCGGTCGTGAAGGCCGGGGCTGCTGAGTCTGTCGGGGTGGTGAGGGCGCCGGCGAGGGGGAATTCTGAGCGGGGTTCAGGCCGAGCTTTTTCTGGATTTCGGCCAGCCGCTGTTGTTTGATGCGATCCTGGTCGGCCATGGGATTAGCAGCCGGCGGGGAGTTCTGAACTCGTTGGGGCTGCTGGGGTTGGTGCGGCTCGAAGACCTCTTCGAGGTCGAGTTCCTCGATGTCGGCGATGTGGTCCGCTTCGAGATCGAGCTCGATGGCCTGCTGGGGGTTGTCCCTCTTGGCCTGGTCACGTCGTCGTTGCTGCCGACGTTCGGCGCGATTGCGGTCGCGCACGTAGGTGCCCTCCTCGATCTGGCGCAGGATGCGGTTCCAGCGAGTCTTGTTGGTGTTGAATTTCTGGACCAGGCTTCGGAGGCGAAATTTCTGTGCCGTATTGGAGATATAGGTCTGTTCGAGCTCGTAGACCTCACGCACGACCTGTTTGCGCATCACCCGAGGAGGAGTCTGGTCGATGCCGAGAAAATAGCGTTGATACTCTTTCTTCAGGGTCTCGATGCGCTTCTCGAGCCTGGAGAGCATGCTATCGATTTCTTTTGTCGAAGGGACCTTGTCCTGCGACATGGTGAGCCTCGGTCGAGTTGGCAGTCGCGATTGTTGGGGGTAGTGTAGCAGCGGGCCGGGTATTTGCAATGAGGAGGCGTCGGCGAAATGAAGTGGTTGGTCACGATCTGTGCAGTGGTGTCGTTGATATTGCCGGGCTGTGATCGGGCAGAAGACGCCGAGAGTGCGCCACGAGTCATCCAGAGCGAGCAGTGGCCAGACGAGCCCCTGCGGGTGGTGTCGATGGCGCCCAACGTCACGGAGGCACTCTTCGAGCTCGGAATGGGCGATCGGGTGGTGGCGGTGACGCGCTATTGCGATTGGCCACCGGA
Source organism: Myxococcales bacterium (assembly GCA_007131755.1). Lineage (GTDB taxonomy): Bacteria > Myxococcota_A > Bradymonadia > Bradymonadales > Bradymonadaceae > SLJM01. The sequence continues at coordinate 3,718 of SLPW01000497.1, forward strand.
GGTCGAAGATTTGCCCCGGATCGGGGGGATGCTCGATCCGGATTACGAGGCGATGCTTTCGATGGAGCCCGACATGGTGGTGGGCGTGGTCGACGGTGCCGACCACCGTGTGGTGGAGCGCCTCGATGGTGCGCAGGTGGCCTATGGATTTGTGGCGATGGACGATCTGGACACGGTGCGCAGCGGGATAGAAGAACTCGGTGAGTGGATGGGGCGCAGCGAGGAGGCACAGACGCTGCTTTCGAGGTTCGACGCCGAGTTGGAGGCAGCGTCGGCGAAGTTGAATGAAAAGGTGCAGCCCGGTCAGCGGGCGCTATTGGTCTTCGACCGAGAGCCGCTGGTGGTCGCCGGACCGGGAAGTTACGGGGCGGAGATTCTGGAGTTGGCGGGCTTTGAAAACGCGATGAGTCAGGCGTCGGGGGCCTATCCGGTGGTCGACGTGGAGAAGTTGTTGAGCGTCGATCCGGAGGTGGTGGTCGACGTGACCATCGATGTGCAGGGGGGAAGCGCATATTGGGAGAGGTTCGATGCCGTCACTGCCGTCGCCGAACAGAGAGTAGTCATGATTGACGATCCGGTGATGATGCGACCGGGGGTGAGGATCCCTGAGGCCCTGAGAGCGCTGCATCGAGCCATCGAGGCGCCATGAAGAAGAGCGGGGTCGTCAGCCTGGGGCGGATCGTCGTGGTCGCGGCGGCGGCTTGTGCGCTGTGGTTGGTGTGTGCCGCCGTGGCGTTGATGGTGGGCAGTACGCAATTGGGAGGGCTGGGACCAGAGGGGCTGGAGCTATTGTGGCGCTGGCTCGGAGGAGAGCTGACACAGACCGAGGAGGCGATCCTGGTGCAGGCCCGGCTACCACGGGTCGTCTTCGCCGGGCTCGCCGGAGCGGCACTCGCCGTGGGGGGAGCGGTCTTCCAGGCGGTACTGCGAAATCCCCTGGCCGACCCTTATATCCTGGGAATCTCCGGTGGGGCGGCCCTGGGAGGGACGTTGGTCCTGGTATTGGGGACCTTTACGGTGGGAGTCGTGGCGCTGGGGACACCGGTGGGGGCGTTTTTGGGAGCCATGGCAGCGCTGGCGGTGATCTTCGGGGTGGAGAGGTGGACACCGCCGGGGCGGGCGTCGACGTATGTGCTGTTGCTGACGGGAGTGATCGTCAATGCCTTTGCGGCGTCGCTGATCATGTTCGTCCAGAGTGTGGTGACGGCGAGACAGGCGCAGGAGATCCTCTTTTATCTGATGGGCTCGTTGGCGGTGGAGGGGACGCCGGGGACGACGATGTGGCTGGTGGCGGTCGTTACGGGGCTTTGCCTGGCCGTGATCTATCGCTACGCCGTAGATCTCAACGCTCTGTCGCTGGGAGACGAAGAGGCGGCCTATCTGGGGGTGGAGGTGACGTCCGTGCGCCGAGTGACCGTGGTGGTGTCGAGCCTGGCGGTGGCGGTGGCGGTGGCGTTTACGGGGATCATCGGATTCGTGGGACTCGTGGTTCCCCACGCGATCAGGCTGTTGGTGGGGCCCGATCATAGGGTGCTGATTCCGGCCTGCGCCTTCGGAGGGGCGGCCTTTTTGACGACCGCCGACGTATTGGCGCGAGGCGGATTCGGCCTCATTGGGACCACCCTGCCGGTGGGAGTGCTGACGTCGATGATCGGGGCGCCCGTCTTTTTGTATTTTCTGTGGCGCTCTCTCAAGCGCTCCGGAGGGTGGGGATGAGCGCGATCTTGGACGCGAAAGGGGTGGAGAAGTCCTTTGGTGGGCGAAGGGTGTTGAGCGGTGTCGATTTGCGGGTGCAGAGCAATGAGGCGGTGGCCATCATCGGCGCCAATGGGGCGGGAAAGACGACGTTGATGAAGATTATGGCCGGAGTGTTGCGGGCCGACGCCGGGCAGATCCGCCTCGGCGGGGATCGCCTGGAGGAATTGCCACGAAGGGAGGTGGCGCGAAGAGTGGCCGTCGTACCCCAGGGAAGGCCCCAGGTCTTTGCCTATACGGTGCTCGAATTCGTATTGATGGGCCACTATGCGAGTACGGGATGGTTGGTGCCGTCGAAGGAGCAGATCGAGGAGGCGCGCCGGGTATTGAAAGAGGTGAAGATGGAGGCCCATCACGATCGCGCCGTGTCGAATCTGAGCGGAGGGGAGATGCAGCGGGCATTGATGGCGCGGGCCATGATCGCCGACGTGGATCTGTGGTTGTTGGACGAGCCCGTGGCCAATCTGGACGTGCGACATCGGCGGCATGTGCTTCGCCAGATGGAAGCCTACGTGGCCGAGGGAGGGGCGGCGGTGGCGGTGCTCCACGATCTGAGCGCCGTTCATCGCCATTTTCATCGGGTGGTCGTTCTCGACGGGGGACGGTGCCGGGTACAGGGAGCCCCCGACGAGGTCTTGACCACGGAAGTGGTCTCCTCGGTCTATGGGGTGGAGATGGAGCGGGGACGCGTAAGAGGAGAGGTGGTGTGGGTGGTGTCGGATCACTAGGGAATTGGTATTCGAGGCGCCGGTGCGCTAAATTGTGCCTCAGCCGTCGACGGAGCCCTTTGGCGTGGTGAAGTGGTCGGAATCGGGAGCACCGAGTGCGAATTGGAGGCGAGGTTCATGGACATTGTCGCTCACAGACGAATCGTTTGGTGGTTGGGATGTCTGGTATTGGTGGTGCTATCGGCAGGATGTGCAAAGGCCGATCTCTCGGAGCAGCCCGGAGAGATCATCGGAGGCGACGACGCGGGCCCGTCGGAAGATGACGTCAATGGCATAGACGACGCGGGGGAGACCGACGTCGATGCAGGGCCGACAGAGACGGATACCGATGTCGACGAGGGGTGCAATGATCACGACGATTGCGACGCAGCGGAGGTCTGCGTGCGGCCCGATCCGGGGAGCGAAGGAGAGTGCCGGGTCATTGACGATGGAGGAGTCGAGGGCGACTCCTGCGAGGACTCTGAGGACTGTGCGACGGGATTGTGTGTCGACGGACAATGTCGGGCGAGCTGCGAGGACGTCGGCGACTGTCTCGACGGCTGGAGTTGTTCTGACCAGGGATTGTGCGAGGCGCCGAGTTGTGCTCACGACGGAAATTGCGCCGCCGGTCAATGGTGTGCGGTGTGGGCAAACGAAGATGCGGGAGCGCTGGAGACGCTATGCCTTCCCGACAACGGTGGAGTCGAAGGCGGTGAGAGTTGTACGGATCACGACGAATGTCTGGGGAGATATTGCCTGGAGGGAGCTTGTAGCGCTCCCTGCCAGAACCGCGATCAGTGTTCGGGCATCGATATGTGTGAAAGTCTGACGGTGGAGAAGGAAGGACTGGAGGGCACCTTCGATCTATGCCAGCAGCCGGCGTTTATCGAGTGTGAGGGGCCCGACGACTGTGCGTTTTCGGATCTGACGTGCAATATGCCGACCTACGACGGCGATTCGATCGACGGGGCCTCCTGTGGCCCCATCAATCCCGGGCAGGCAGATCTGGGCGCGGTGTGTGGAGGCGATAGCGAGTGCCACAGCAATCTATGTCTGCCACACGACGGGGGGGCCATCGGAGAGTGCTCGGTCTTTTGTCAGAGTACGTCGGCTCATTGCGGAACGGGACAGGTCTGCCTGGGGATCACCGATGATATAGGGTTGTGCATAAGCAGTTGTGATCGAAACGCCGATTGCTTCGGAGACGACGTCTGTCGTTTCGGTCTGGAGACCTCCGGGGAGTTGACCCAGTTTTGCGATGCTCCGGTGGGGGACCGGGAGTTGGGAGCGGAGTGCGATCTGGACACCCAATGTAGAAGCGGGTTGTGTCTGGGATCGTTTTCGGAGCAGAGCTGTTCGTCCGATGCCAACTGCCCCGGGGAACTTCGATGTGGCCCCTGTCCGTCGGGATTGCCCTGGTGTTCACCGGGACAGAACGTATGCCAGTTGTCCAATTGCAGCGCCGTATGCGCTGCCCATGGCGATTGCTCCGGCGATCACGGCATGACGGAGTGTGCCGACGATATCGTGATGACCATTGACGGGGGGCAGCAGACGACGGTGTCGGCCTGTGCTTGGCCATGATCGGCCAGGTGGTCCAAGTGGTGAAGAATGAATAAAAGGGGGGGACGGCAAGTCTTCAACGATGAGCGTGGCAGATCGGTAGCTATCTGGTGTTGGCCAATGATATTCGCTACCGTATCCTCCACCAGACAGGTTTGTTAAAAAAGGTCGATAGGGTTCGTCTGCGTCAAGGCAGGCGATGGTCTTCTAAGAATCGGGAGTCAGTGATGACGGGTCAGAGATTGAGAAAGATGGTGGCGCTGGCAGCAGCGCTATTATTGATATTGGCTGTGGGCGCCTGTGGAGGCGACGATCCGTCAGGGGGCGGAGGTGATGACAATAAGGACGACGTCGAGCGCGATTGCGATCGACACGCCGACTGTCCCGACGGGCAGATATGCTGGCGGTCGTCTCCCGGTTCTCAGGGGGTTTGTGAAACTCCGATAGACGACCGAGGTCTCGGCGAGGACTGTTCGCTGTCGATCCAGTGCGCTACCGGGCTGTGTTACGAGGGACAGTGCACGGAGATCTGTGACTCCAAGGAAGAATGCCCCGATGGGATGGCCTGCCGAAGTGTGGAATCCGGGGGCTCTATCTGCGAGGACAAAGAGGCCTGCGAGAACGCCGACGATTGTGAGGACGACGTCTGCGTCGTCGATCGCAACGGAGAGGTGCAGTTGTACTGCAACCTGCCGATCGGTCCGGGAGAGTACGGAGATCTCTGTGAGGCCGACGCCGACTGTGAGGCTGGACTGTGCTTCGATGGAATGTGCTCCGAGCCCTGTAAGGGACCGGGGGACTGCGACGAGATCGAATTCATGACGTGCAGCGGCGAAGACCTGGGTGACGGAGAGTTGACGAATATCTGCAATGAGATCGACGACACTGGCGAGCTATGTGTCAGCGATGAGGACTGCCTGGGAGACAACCGCTGTGTCGCCAGAGCTGACGACGACGAGGTGAACTTCGTCTGTGACCTTCCCAATGAAGACGGAGTAGAGGGCGGAGAAGCTTGCGAAGACCACCTGGAGTGTGCTCAGAACCTATGTCATGAGGGGGCATGCCAGAAGCCCTGTGGGGACGACGACATGTGTTCGGAGATTCCGGCCTCCAGCTGCACCACCACACAGGTGGAGTTGGAGGGAGTCATCGATACGGTCAATAGCTGCGAGGTGCCGGTCATCTGTGCCAGCCCCGCCGCCTGTGAGGAAGACGAGACCTGCTACGTCCAGCGGGGAGAGGATTCGGTAGACACCATCTGCGAGGAGCCCGACGAGGGTGAGTTGGAAGATGGTGAGTACTGCACAGAGGATGCGGACTGCGCCTCCAACTACTGTCACGAAGATCCCTACGAGAATTTCTGTGCCACCCCCTGTGAGCTCGACGAGGATTGCCCGGAAGTGGGTGGATTGGCGATGACCTGTGAGACGGTGGACATCGACCACGCCAGCGGAAGCGACCCGGTCGACGTCTGTGTGCGCGAAGAGCCGCCGGCTTGCTCGATCGACGAAGATTGCGCACAGGGACAGGCCTGCGCGGTGGTGGCCAATAAGGACACGGAAGAGATCGAGACGGTTTGCCTGCCGGACCACGGATGGGCACCGACGGGAGCGAATTGCACGGAGGATTCGGATTGTGCCAATCGACAATGCACGGACGGAAGTTGTTCGGCCCCCTGCAATAGCTACGAGCAGTGCAGCCCCTATCAGGTCTGCACCGAAGAGACGGTGGCGAAGGACGGCGCAAGCGCAGAGCTGGATCTGTGCACCAGTCTGGACTTCACAGCCTGTATGGCGCCGTCGGAATGTGACCCGGAAAATACGACCTGTAATACACCGACCTTCGACTCCGACGGGTTCGTCGACGGGGCGAGCTGTGGATTTACCTACCCTGGCGAGGCCGATCTTGGAGAGTCCTGCAACGACATGATCGAATGTGAGAGCGGCTACTGCTGGTACAGCGACGACGACACCACCGGGGAGTGCACCGTATTCTGTCAGGATTCGGCTGCGGATTGCGCCTCCGACCAGTCCTGCGTGGGACGAGTCGCCGACCTGGGCGTTTGCCTTGGGGATTGTGAGCGCAACGCCGACTGCGACGGCGGAAACGTCTGTAAGCTAGGAACGGACCCGGCCAATACGGAGTTGTACCGCTACTGCGGAAATACGCTGCCCGATGCGACGAAGCAGCCCGGAGACGAGTGCAGCTCGGCCGAAGAGTGCGACAACGGTCTGTGCCTGACGGTGACCACCTACGAGGTGACCGATCAGTCCTGTACCAGTGATTCTCAGTGCGACTCGGGCTTCGAGTGCGCCTGTGCTCCCGGAGATCCGAATTGCAGCAGCGGTGAGCAGGTCTGCGTATCGGAGACCGGCACGGTGGAGCAGCAATGCAGCGAGCTGTGCGACCCGGCCAACGGCAACGCCGACTGCGAAGGGCAGGGGCATGAGTTGACGGAGTGCAGTGAGACTATCGAGGTCACCTGGGGTAATGTGGAGACCACGACGGCGGCCTGCTCGTTCCCTCCTTCCGAGGGTTGATGGGTAGGTGAGTCAGCACAAGGAAAAGG
>SLPW01000060.1 GCA_007131755.1 Myxococcales bacterium
ACAACAACTCCGCCGCCTTTCTATGCCCCACCATGGCCGGCAAAATCGCGCTGGAACCCGCCTCCGGCACAAGCCCCAGATCGACGAAGGGCATCCGAAACTTCGCCCCTTTCCCGGCCCAGGCCAGATCGCAGTGAAAGAGCATGGTCGTCCCGATCCCGATGGCATAGCCGTCGACGGCGGCCAACACCGGACAACTGCAGGCGCGCAACGCAAGCAAGAATTGAAAGACCGGGCTGGACTCCCCGGTGGGTGGATTCTGCATGAAGTCCATCAGGTCATTTCCCGCCGTAAAATGCTCGGACTCACTGCCGATCACCACACAGCGCACCTCCTCGTCCTCCGAGGCATCCCGCAGCGCCCCGGCAGCGCGCTCGTACATCGCCAGCGTCAACGCGTTCTTCTTCTCTGGACGATCAAACAAAATCTCGGTGACGCTACCGTCTCGGCGAATCTTCACATGATCGGACATCATGACTCCTGGGCTGCAATTGCGGGAAAACGAACCGCCCCACAGATGCCACGACTCTCGGATCGAAGCAAACCACCACGCAAAACAAAACCCCGAATCGTCGATAACAATACAGAGGGGAATCCCAGCACTGCCCCCCGAAGGCACCAATCGACTCACGCACAGGAGAGTCCGCCATGCTCGCCACCTGCCGACGATTCACAGCAATTGTCCTTCTCACCACCGCCGTCGCCTGCGGCGACGTCGTCGACGTCCATCACCCCTCCGACGATCCATCCCCGGACGCCGTCGATGCCCGGGCCGTCGTCGGCGGCAAAGCCGATCACCTCTTCTCCGAGTGCCACCTCGAGCATCTCCTACTATTGGTCAACGATCCGCAGACTGACGCCGATCTCCTCATCGATCACGACGTCCACCACCGCGCGGCCCGCAATATCGACGCCGCCGACCGCTCCTTTCGCACCGCCGAAGCCCTCGACGAAGTCCCCTATGTCGGCCCCGTCGCCTTCCAACAACTCGCCGGCGCCGTCGACCCCTATTGCTCCCAGGGCGACTGGCGAAGCACGGACACCCTCTTCTCTCCAGAGCCTCCCGGAAATAGCCACGTCGATCACGTCGCCCGGAAGATCAACGGCGCCACACGCTCCATCGACATGGCCATGTACCGAATCAGCGACCACCGCGTCATCAACGCCCTCGGCGACGCCACAGCCCGGGGCGTACACATTCGCCTTCTCTTCGACGAGGCCAACGGCGACCACCTCGCCACTGAGGGCTCCACCTCTGCCCTCCTCGAAGACCTCGGCGTCGACGTTCGCTATATAAACCGCCCCATGCACCACAAATTTGCCATTATCGATGGTCCCCGCGACCACCTTCTGCAGGCGTCGGACGCCCGCTTCTTCTCGGGAAGCGCCAATATGGCCTACGCCGCCGCCTCCATTTACGACGAAAATACCGTCTTTCACCGAAGAGATCCCTCCCTGGTGCTCACCTTCCAGCGTCAATTCAATCATCTCTGGGAACACTCCCGCAATCTGGAGTGGAACGACGGGCTCGACTACCTCGAGAGCCTCCCCATCGAGGAGGAGATGATCCCCCATCGCCCCACCATGGAGGTCCTCTTCACCTCCGAGAACTTCGAGACCACCCACCACGCCCACTGGGGCCCCGGCTTTCGCCCTCATCCCTTCGGAGAGGCAGTGGTCAGCCGCCTCGTCGAACTCATCCACGGGGCCGACTCCTCCATCTGGATCGCCTCCAGGTATCTGCGCTCTCGTCAGATCGCCGAAGCCCTCCTCCAGCGCCACAACGACGAACCGCACCTCGACATTCGAGTTTACCTCGACCAGGCCGAATACATCGACGCCGACGCCCACCTCGAACAGGCCGAAGAACTCCAGAACTGTCTCGACGAAGCCGACGGCGACGAGCTGCGCAAATACCGCTGCCGCGAACGTGGCCGCCTATTCAGCTACGCCCTCTTCGAGGCCGGCGTCCCCCTTCGATTCAAGACCTACGCCTACCGCTGGCACTTCACCTACGCCGAGCAGATGCACCACAAATATATGATCATCGACAAGACCCTCGCCGCCACGGGAAGCTACAACTACTCCAACAACGCCGAGCAAAACTCGATGGAAAACGTCGTCTTATACCACCGCCACGAATATCCCGACGTGGTTGACAATTTTGTCAAAAACTTTCGTCAAATCTGGCAAGCCGGCCAAATGGACCACCCCCCTCAAGACTGGATGACCCACAAAGAAAGCGCCCAGACCATCGATCTCGTCTTCGACCCCATCGCCCTGACCTGGCCCCAACTCACCGAATTCCAAGACCTCGTCGAATCCCGCTGCCCCATGGTCCACACCGACGAATTCGCCGCCGACCCCACGGAATACAAATATTGCACACCATAGGATGTACCTCGGCTCAACTACCGAACCCTCATCGCTTCGTTACGTAGATCGTGACATCGACCTCGGCATCGACCTCGGCATCGACCTCGGCATCGACCTCGGCATCGACCTCGGCATCGACCTCGGCATCGACCTCGGCATCGACCTCGGCATCGACCTCGGCATCGACCTCGGC
>SLPW01000183.1 GCA_007131755.1 Myxococcales bacterium
CAACGTCACGTAGGGCCTACGGAACATCCCGGCATTCTCCCCTCCCCGACTTTCCGGACAGCGGAGAGACCGTCACATGGCAAGGTGAGCTTCCCCGTCGGTGCAATACGGATCGCCCCCCACGTGTAGCGCGATCCGGGAGTGACGCCCCAACCGAGAAATAGCGAAGGGGTTGCAGAAGAGACGAACATGCCGTGGGTCGACGACCTCAGCACGTCACCCCGCACACTCAGAAGAACAACCGATATCCCGCGTCCACATTTACGGCCGCCGTATTCGCCTCGCCAGTGATGCGCTGATCGAGGGGACTGCCGCCGACGAGCAGCGTGCCTGCCACCGATCCCGGTCCCAGTTCGTACTCCACGCCTCCTCCGAAGACGACGCCGAACTCTGAATTCGTCTCTCGATTCTCCCCGAAGTCGGCGCCGCTATTTCCGTCGGCGTTGAGGATGGACTCCATCAGGTAGATGCGGGGGCCGACGATGGCGTGCGCGCCGAACCCGTCTCCGGGAGCCATGAACCTCCACAGCATCGTCATCTGCAGAGTGAGCATCTGCTGCTGAAGCTCCCAGTTGTAGTCTGCGCCGCCGTCGTCCGGTCCGCCGAGCATGGCGTGAGTCCCCGATCCATCGGCGCCGGGGCGGGTGTAGAAGGCATCGAGCCCAATCTGCAGTGGCCGCTCCATCGATCCGACGTCAAAGGGAAGAATGACCCCCAGATCGAGCCCGAAAACCGGCCAGGAGTTCAAATCGTTAAAGGGTTGGGGGGCGGTGACTCCGATACGTGGAGTGATGGCGAGCACGGGATGAGACGACGGCGCTGAGGGCGAAGGCTCGGCGAAGGTCAGCGGATCGTCATCGACTTCTTCCGCCTCCTCGGCTGCTTCTTCCGAATCCTCGGCTGCTTCTTCCGAATCCTCGGCTACTTCTTCCGCCTCCTCGGCTACTTCTTCCGCCTCCTCGGCTACTTCTTCCGCCTCCTCGGCTACTTCTTCCGCCTCCTCGGCTGCTTCTTCCGAATCCTCGGCTGCTTCTTCCGACTCCTCGGCTGCTTCTTCCGACTCCTCGATGGCCTCCTCATCCACTTCTTCCTCGGCCACCGTCGCTGAGGCGGTCATCAACAACCCGATGGCGATAAGGCCGGCAATAATTCGTCGCATGGTAACACTCCTGTTCAAAGGCACTGGCTCCAACTTCGGTCAAGATAGGGTCTTCGCCCCCCCGGCGTGGGATTACGGCGCACCTCCTGCCACGGAGAAGTCCACCGTATTGGTGGCCTCCAAATTGCCGTCCAATCCTCCCGCCAGATACCAGAACCCGCGAAACGCCTCCTGTCCCATGAAGATCCGCGGCTCCATCTCCACGTTGGATAGTGAACTCCAATTTCCGAGGGTCGCCGGCGGGCACGTACCGACAAGTGTGTCGCATTGCAGACGGGCGTGGGCCGCCGTATCGTCGGGCGTTCCATCTCGACCGCCGGCGACGACCATCTGATCGTTGATGATATCTCCGCCGTGTCCGATGCGCGGATTATTTAACCGCACCGTGATCGAAAGCTGCGTCCACTCCTCCAGATGTCCGTCGTGGGTGACGCTTGTCACGTAGAGGTTTCGGTCATTATCACCCGAACTCTGTCCGCCGATGGTGAAGACCTGCGGGGGCACGTCCGAGACGGAACTGGCGTTGGACTCAGAGGCCGTTCCCGCTCGAAGATCGGTACGCCCCGCCGGCAACGTCATCGGATCGCCGTCGTGCAGCCCGATCGTTCCGTCCGCAACCAATTGCTGTCGCGGTCCGCCGACGTCGACGGTGACGAATTCGTAGTCGTCCAATTCGACGGAATCTCCCTCATCGTCAATTCCCTCGCCGGCGACGACGTAGATGAAGTGCTGGTCGGGGTTGTTTGGGTTTTGCGCCGACGTCACCCCGGCAGCGGTTCGCTCCCGCTCCAGGGTGGCCACATGTTTCCAGGTGCCCAGCGAGCCCACCGGCAGAGGATGAACTCCAACGGCCGGTTCGTCGGTTCCCGTATCTTCGTACGACGTATCCGGAGCGTCCACGGTAGCGATGAGAGACTCGCCACCATAGGGATCGTTGGCCTCCACGCTGCGATAGACTCTGTAGTAGTCGATATCGTGGTTGATATGCTCCGGGGGCTCCCAGGAGATCGTCACCGCCAATCCCTCCAGGGGCAGCGTCAACGGCTGGGGCTCCGAGGCCAGCGATTCCCCGCCGGGGTTGGCGGGATCGTCACTCGTGTACACCGCCGATACCCGGTAGTAGTAGGTTCCGGCCTCCAATTCGGAGTCCAAACCACCCCCACCCTCGAGGGCTTCGTCGAGGAGGATGTCGATACTCACGATCTCAGGGGCGTCCAGCGGATCGAGCACCTGAGCGCGCAGCACCTCGTCGGTGGGCGCTCCCTCCTCGGCGTCGTATCCACCCACCAGATAGAGGAAGTCGTCGATCCGGACCCCGTCAGCAAAGGTGCGACCAGACGGCAGGTGATAGGGAAGCTCGTTCCACTCCTGGGGCATGCCGAATCTGTCCAGACGGGCAAACTCCCCGGAGGTGAAGGCCGAATCCTGAGAGGTGCCGTCGTCACCACCGATGACGTACAGGTAATGACGCATCGGCGACGGCACTCCCGAGAAGGCCGTCGGTCCCCGGCGCGCGATTTCGAACTCCGTTCCAGCGTTGAATTCCACAAAGTTGCCCCCCGGGTTTGTCACCGTAATCGGCGCATACTCCCCGAAGGTTCCGTCCTCATTGGTGACCCGCATGAAGCACACGTCGAGGTGCGCAATATTGGTGACGTCCACCTCCAATTCGATCGACTCGTCCTCCACGTCCACGACGCTAATACTGGCAGGATTGGTCATCTGATCTTCTTGCAACTCCTCATCAGGTGCCTGACAGAAGACCTCCACCTCTAGATTCTCTCGGAAATTCGCGCCCTCCACATCCACGGTCAGCTCCGACTCCTGGTTGCTCCAGGAGCCGGGGCTGACACCGTCGATGCGCGGTGGCAATTCCTCGGTGACCTCGTAGGACTCCGCCAATACCCCGATGGCGCCGTCGGGATTGACGACGATGAGATCGTAGATGCCCACGGGCAACCCGGAGGGCACGATCCCGTTGAGCTCGGTTTCGTCGATAAATTGCAGGGAGCGAATCTCCGTGGCGAGCATTCCCTCCTCGTCCTCGTCTTCCAGATTGGAGGGGTTGAGATAGGCTCGAGGAACGGCTTCGAACTGAACCATTCCCGGATCGGGGTCATCGTCGGCGTAAATCTCCACCCCGGTGGCCTCTCCCGTTCCGCCGAAGGCGGGCTCGATCGCCTCCACGGCCACGGTTAGCTCCGAGGTAATCGTCAATAGATCCGAGGCCTCTCGTCCACAGGAGATGTCGTCGCGCAGGCGAATTCCGAAGTCCACGCTGTCTTCTGTGTCGTCGAGCATTCCCTCCGGGACAACGGCCTGCACGATATGGGGACGCTCGTCGTCCACCTCGATCTCCAGCGCCGTTGCGGTGCCGTCTGGATGGACAAGCTCCACCACCTCGATGCTTCCCCCGTGAAGTCCGGCGGCGTAGATCGTAACCTGAGTGGTCATGCCGTCGAACGTCGCCGGTGGGTCGACAAAAAGTGGGACCGGCCCCTCCGTCACCCGGATATCTTCCGAATAGGTGGTGGAACAATCGCCGGGATTGACCACTTCAAATTCCACCATCCCAGGGCTGATGGGTCCACCAAAGCTAACGGTGACGGACTGATCGCTGTGGTAGTCGACGTCGGAAGCCGGCATGCCACCGAGAAAATAATTGGCGTCCGGGTGAAGGTCGGTGCCCGTCACCTGAAGGGAGCCTCCGTCCTGACAGATGCGCTCCGGGATCACCGCCGTAATCGTCGGCGTGGGGTACTCCTCGATGACGATGCTGTCCATCCCGCAGGCCACGGGCTCCGCGGCCTCCACGGTGATCTCAAAGCCCTGGTCGCGGAGCGACTCGGGGACGATGGTCTCCATCTCCGAACAGCTATCGAGGGTATAGGCACCCACGTCGGTAGACACGCAATCATCGAAGCTCTCGACGGTGGTCTCAATTCCTCCCATCGTCACCACCGGTTGCTCACCACCGGGCTCGTGAACAAAGGTTCCCATCAGGGTCATCTCCGGGTCCAGGGTATCTCCCGAACACACGCCGACAGGATCCGTCGTCACCAATTGAGGCGGTCCGGCCAGGACCAACGGATCGGACTCGGCGCTCTCACAGCCGATGGGATCGGGGTTGACGGCCACCATGCGGTGGATGTCGTCGGAAATCTGCTGGGGATCGACCTCAAAGGCCAAAGAGGTGCATACCTGCACGTCGTCACCCTGCTCCGCCGGCGCGCATCCGGAAGCCGCCGTCTGAAACGCATTTCCGTCGAACATCACCGTCGGGGCTTCGCCACCGACCTCGTAGAAGTGCTCACCCTCGACAGAAAACTGGGTCGTCTCCTCATTGGTACACAGCGCGCGCGGGTTCACGGAGGTGATCTCCGGTGGAGGCACGGTCTGCACCTCCAGAAGTTCTACGGAGTTGCACTGCGCACCCTCGGGATTGGTCACCACTACCTCGTGGGTGTCGGCGTCCAGAAGCCCCCCCGCCACATCGACGATCACAGTCTCACAACTGAAGACCTCGCGGGTATCGTCGTCGACCTCCACCGGCTCGCAGTCCTCGACGTCGGTGGCATCGAGTTCTTCCTCTCCGATCGCAATCTGCGGAAGGGCTCCGTCGATATCCAAAAATCCGGCGCCGAAGATCGCAAGGGTGCGTTCTTCTTGCGCCGCGCACAGCGGACGAGGCTCGATGGCCTCCACCGTCGGCGGTGCCACCACCTGGACCGTCGACTCCTCCGTGCTGGTGCAGCCTGCCGTCTCCGGGTTCTCCACCCGCACATCGTGGCGATCGACGCCCAGGTCTTGCTCGGCGACGGAGATCGTCAACCGCTGACAGGACCAGGTCTCTACCTGCGGACGTTCGATCTCGGTACAGCCTTCCAGCGCCTCTTGCTCTACCGGGTAGCTCTGTGCTCCCACGTGGACCACCGGTGTAAGCCCATCGATGATCGCAAAACCGTGGCCTTCGACGACGACTTCATTATCATATTGGGCGGTACACATCGGGTCCGGTGCCACTACCTCTACCGATGGCGGCGGCATCGCCGTCAGCACCTCGTCCTGCGTTGAGTGACACCCCACCGGATCGGGGTTCGTCACCACCACCGCCAGATCTTCATGGGTGACCCCCTCGTCGACCTGGACGGCCAGATCATCTGCTTCCACGTCGATCAATAGCTGTGTGCAGCGCTGAGCCCCCAGCGCCGAGGCAGATTCGACCCCCTCACACCCCAGGGCGTCCACCGCCTCATAGACCTCATCACCGATCGCCACGGTGGGATAGATCGTCTCACCATCTAGCTCCACCGTGATGAACTCCTGTCCATCGACCTCCATCGCCTCATAGGCGATCTGTTCCGAACACACCGGCGTCGGTGAAATGGAGTCTACCTGCGGGGGATCGTTGACCGTAATCGTCACCCCGTCGTCCTCTGGGCTCGAAGGGCATCCCGCCGGGGCGAAATTCTCCACCCACACATCATAGACTCCGGCCTCGAATTGCTGCTCGTCCAGCCGCACCGTCAACTCCTGGCACAACTGATGGTTGCCAAAGGTGGCGTGAAGTTCGCGGCAGTCGGAAGACTCCACAACCTCCACCTCCTCACCTTCGAGGCGCACCGTCGGAACCTCGTCTTCACTTCCGCGCACCAAGAAGTTCTTGCCCTCCAGCACCACCTGACGTTCTCCCTGGGCAACGCAGGTCATCTCCGGGATTGCACGGTGCAACTCGGGCCGATCGATCACACCGAACGCCTCGAATTCCGTGGCGATTCGACCGTTTGGGTTCTCCACCTCGATATCGTAGACCCCTTCCGGAAGCTCCAGGTCATCGGTGATCCGAAACATCATCGTCCCGTCGTCGATCCAACGCACCTGACCATCCTCGGTGCCCAGCGGGCTCTCCAGGACGAAACTCGACGACTCCACCTCTTCTCCCGCCGCTCCCTCTCGCAGGATAAGAGTGATGATGGGCAACTGAGCGTCGTGATCGGCCTCTGAGGCGATGGCGTCCACCACCAGGGGACTAAAGGCTTCCCCGTCGAGGGTGATCCAGGTCCCCTCCTGCGGATGGGCCTCGTTACAGACGAAGCCCGGATCCGTGACCAGATCGTCTGGCGTTCCCGCCATCTGTGGTTCCGGTCCGTCCACCTCCGCCGCACAGGCCGAGAAAAAGGACAGAGCGAGTACGGAACAGAGCAGACGACGCATAGGACCTCCTGACAATGCAGTGGGTATCGAAATTCGTTGGGAAATGAACTCTGCTAACTTTGCTGACATCTCGTATTTGCTGCTCAATGACAGGCCACAGACCAACCTTCACTCTCGTACTCGCCATCGCACTTGATTTTTGTGCAAATTTTTTTGAAAACTGCGCTATCTTACCGGCCTGCGGGATATGCGGCCCCCCTCCGGACCACTCAGCACCTTCCGACCAAGAGCACCCATCGACGGCACCTCGGCAATCCTCCCGCGGCAGAGCAAGTCGTGGTTCTCTTGCAAGCTGCGTAGAGCTTGCGACTGCGCCGGGCGAAGGCTCATCGCCGAGCCCCCCCGGCCGTGGCATTTGTTCTCCCCCTGCCCGAAGTGGTATTCACTTGCTCCGAAATTCGTGGACCCCATCAAAGTCATTCTGGGAGATCACCATTGAAAAACGTCCTCGTCACCGGTGCCACCGGTTTTATCGGCCGCCCTCTGACCCTCCACCTGCTCGACCAGGGATATACGGTCAAGATCCTGGTCCGCGATCCCACCAGTGCCCGTGACCTCGCCAATCGCGGAGCGGAGGTCATCGAAGGAAACCTCACCGTCTCCACCTCCTTCGACCACGTGATGGCGGAGGTAGACGGTGTCTTTCACCTGGCGGCGCTTACCGACCCGGGGGCCCATGTCGCCGATCTAAAACGGGTGAACGTTATCGGCACGCGAAATATCCTGGACGCCGCCCTGAAGGCCGGTGTCGGGCGCGTCGTCTACTGTGGATGTGACAGCTCCCTGGGAGATACGGGCGGCCAGACGCGTGACGAATCTCATGGCCACGACGGCACCTTCACCACCGTAGCGGAGGCCACGAAACACGGGGCTCACCAGTTGGTGGAGCGACGAATGGCCGCCGGAGCCCCCATTATCAACGCCGTCGTCTCCACCGTATACGGCCCGGGCGGAGGAGGCATCGTCGGTGATCTGATCGGCCATCACCTGGCGGGACGCGTCCTCGCTCATCTCGACGAGCGAGCAGGCCTGACCTTCACCCACGTCGACGACGTCGCCGTCGGGCTGCGCCTGGCTTACGAAGAGGGGGAAGCCGGAGAGCGCTATCTCATCGCCGACAAGCCGGCGACCTTCGCCCAATTTTTCGACCACCTCGGCCAGGAGAGCGGCCTGTCGGAACCGCAGTTCCAATTGCCGCAACGAGTGGGCGACGCCCTGGTAGCGCTTGCCCCCAAATTGGCCCCGCTCAGCGAAAGGAAGGCTCCAGAAATCCGCGAAGCGGTTGCACAACTTCGAGGCACGACTCGCTTTTACTCCGGCAAGAAAGCACGCCAGAAATTGGGCTGGCGACCCCGGGGCCTCGCACAGGGACTTCGCGACACTCTTCCCTGGTATCGACGCCGCGAACGAGAGGCGGCCGACCGCCTGCTCGAGTCCACGTCCATCCCCCTCGTCGGGCTCACCCTCTTCGATATCGGCCTCGGCCTATCGGCCCTCGTCTTCCCGAAGATGTACGTCGACCTGATGCACCCCCACGATGGAGGTCTGCACCTCCCGGCGGCGCGATCCCTTCTGGCCCGTACGGGCCTATTGTGGCTATTTTTCGCCCTCGTCCAGGGTGCGGCGGGCTCCAACCCCGTCAAGCATCCGGAGCTGGTCCTCATCGCCGGCGCCCTTCGCTTGATGGACGTCCCCGCCGACATCGGCTACGCTCTGACCTCCCATGACAAGGGACTGCTCGGAAAGGCCGGCCTCGTCGCCGCCCCGATTTTCAACCTCGGCTTCGGCGCCTTCCTCGCCTACGCCGGTTATCGCGGAGTACGCGCGAAGTTTGGGACGTAGGCCCCTTGCGCACCGGCATCGAGGCGTCCCGTGACTTCACCCTGCTGTGAGAGCGTTGCCATGGCTGCCTTGCAAAAGAGCGTCACATTCTTCGCCACCGTACTGCTCCTGGCCACCCCCGGCGAAGCCTTCGCGGATAACGCACCCGGTGACGACGATGAGGAGTCCAGCGACAGGGCCTTCGAAAGAACGCCGTCAGCGGATCTCCCCTTTTTCGACTGCATACAACCTCGTCCCCCCCGGAACCATCAGATTCGACGACGGGATAGAAGGCAGCATTCAGCTCGTTCCGGTCCCGATCAGGATCCTGAAGACGGGGCTCTCCTCGCCGAGATGAGTGGCTCTTGTGATCCCGACGACGTGATTCAAACCGTCCGCAAGTACCTGGTAGCCGTAGAGAAATGCTATCTCCAGCACCTGGAGAAACGTCCCGGACTTTCGGGACGAGTGGTGCTTCAGTGGAAGATCGATCCCGACGGCACCCCCTCGGACGTCACCGTCGACGAGACGACCCTGGACGTCGATGAAGCCGAGGAGTGTATGCTCAGACAGCTCGAACACACACAATTTTCCGAACCCCGGGGCGACACCTGTACGGTCACCTATCCCTTTGAATTCACCCCTATCGCTCCTCATATCCGTACGGCCGAGCAGGCACGAAGCCGCCACTCGGCGGCCTCCGGAAATTGACGACACTCCCGACTGCCCCACCCGTGAGCGCGCCCGTCGACGGCGCGCTCACCGTCAAAGCAACCTAGCCGTTCCGTGTCGCCGAGGACCGACGGGCTGACGCCTTGCGGCGCAACCCGACGAGTCCCACCAGGGCCAGCATTACGATCACCAGCCCCGTATCTCCACCGGTGGCCGCACAACTCGGGCCACCGCCGGTCATATAGCCCTCGAAGACCTCGATATCTTCCTCGAAATCCTCGACGAAGAAGGTCACCGAGTCTTCGCCCTCATTCCCGGCCTCGTCGGTGGTACGCGCCACCACTTCGTGCTCGTCGCCTTCTTCCAGATCGCCGAGCTCCATCTCCCAATTGCCGTCGCCGTCGGCCGTGGCCGTGCCGATGAATTCGCCGTCCAGGTAGACGTCGACCTCGGCGCCCGGGTCAGCCGTACCCTCGACGACCACCCCCGTCGGAGAGACCACTTCCTCATCCTCCGGACGCTCGATGGCCACCGGCGGCGGGACGGTGTCGATCTCAAAGGTCACCGAATCCTCACTGACGAATCCGTCATCGTCGGCCTCGGCCACTACCGTCACCTCTCCGTCGTCGAGATCCTCGTCGGGCGTGCAGGACCAATTTCCGTTGACGTCCGCCGTAACTACGCACACTTCTTCCCCGTCGATGGTGACCGTCACTTCTGCGCCGGGAGCGGCGCTTCCGCGAATCTCGGGCCGCGAGTCATTGAGCAAATCCCCATCGGAGGGCGACTCGATCGCCACGTCCTCCGTCGTGGTGTCGACATCGAAGGTCACGCTGTCCTCTTGCTCTTGTCCAAAGGGCGTCTCCGTGGTCACCGTCACCGTGACCTCCCCGTCGTCCATGGGATCATCGGGCTGCCACTGCCAATTTCCGTCCTCGTCGGCCTCCACGGTCCCCACGTACTCGCCATCGATATAGATGTCGATTTCACTACCGGGCTCCGCCGTTCCCGACACGGTGGGCCTGTCCGTGCGCACCACGTCGCCGTCGGAGGGCTGTTCGATGACCAGGTCCTCCGCAAGATCGATGGTAAATTCAATCTCGTCCTCCGACTGATTGCCGGCATCGTCGGTGGCGCTCGCCACCACCACGTGGTCTCCTTCATCGAGCTCCTCGTCGAGTTCGATGCTCCAGTCTCCATTTTCGTCGACGTCGGCAACGCCCACGGGCTCGCCATTGACATACACCACGACCTCTGCCTCGGGATCGTCGACCTGTCCCGTGATGGTCTCCGGACTTTCCCCATAGGTTGCCCCGTCTTCGGGGCTGGTGATCGTCACGTCCGGCGCCTCCGTATCCACCTCGATGGTCACCTCGTCGGAGCTATAGGGATCTTCGGCCACGATCACCACCTCCCC
>SLPW01000036.1 GCA_007131755.1 Myxococcales bacterium
GCAGGTGCGCCCCCCAGTCGAATGCCTCGTCGGCCAGAATATCGGCCTCATCCTCCTCATCGTCGGTGCGCAACTCGATGGGCTCCGTGGACTCGTAGGTGCGAAGCCCGCTGAAGGATACTGAGCGGCGCCGCGACAGGCGCGCGTCCTCGAAGGAGCGCTTCATGGGACCGATATCCGCCGCCGCTGCGCGCTTCAACTGCGGCAGTCGGTCCAGGGCGTCCACCCAGTCTTCGGCGGAGACCTCGACGGGATCTCGGGCGTCGGAATGGCTTCCGACGGGGCCGACGTCGATGAATTCCAGAGATTGCGGATAATCACCGGATTCGTAGAGGGCGTTGAGGCGTCTGGCGACGGCTTCGTGGCGACTGGCTTTACCGTAGGTGGTATCGGGACCGGCGTTGCACAAATACAGGCGCGACTTCGCTCGGGTCATGGCGACGTACATCAGGCGTTCGCTGTCCCAACGGTCTTGTTTCTTCAGGCGTTCTTTTTGCTCGTCGGAGAGAAAGTCTTGGCTGCTGCTGAGAAACCGGAGTCGCTCTGCATCGGGATTGGTCGGGTCATCGCTATCCGTCATCATTTTCGAACCACGGCCTCTGAAGCCGCCGTAGACGAAGACAATTTCCGCTTCCAGTCCCTTCGATTTGTGCATGGTCATTAGCTGGACGGCGGGACGGTCGCTCTCGAGGCGTTGGATATTATCGCTCTCCTCATCGTCGCCGTCTTCCGTATCGCCGTCGCTTTTGCGCTCCAGCCACCGAATCAGATCGTTGAGATCCGTCGATGAATTGGCCGAGCGCTCAGCCAGGATTTCGAAGAGTTGTTGGTAATTCGTGAGCGCTCTTTCTCCTGTCTCGAGCGCGATTTGTCGGCCCGTGATTCCGGATTCGGCGAGGATACTGTCGAAGAGTTCGTCGAATTTTCGCTCTTCGGCCTTCTGATGCCAGTTGGTGAGGACCTTTTGTGCGTGCCTTCCTTTCGCCGAGGACTCATCAAATACGAGTAAGTTTGAAAGAGGTACGGCGAAAAATGGGGTTCGAAAGGCGGCTCGTCTATATTCGCGCTGTCCAGGGTGTGCGATTCCTTTGAGCAAGGCTATGACATCGAGCGCCTGATGGGACTGGAACAATCCCTCCTGGCGATAAAAAGCGTAGGGAATGCCCCGTTCGCGCAATAGGTCGGCCACCTCCCCGGCCTCGCGATGACTATTGGTCAACACGAAGATGTCACCGGCGTCGATTTTCTCCCAGCCTTTGTCAGTATCGGACTGGACTTCCAGTTGTTCTTGACCCCACAGGATGGACTCCATCTCGGTAGCCATCCAGTCCAGCCAGCGAGGGACGAGATCGGCCTTCGTTGCTCCATCCTCGTTGATCCGCATCGCTGTGATCGCCGCCGGTGTGGTCTCGTCCTGTGCCCGTCGAATACTGCGAGTCGCGACGGGATTGGGCTTGACCGGCTTCTCGTAGTCGATCTCAGCGTTGGTAAAGAAAGGCTCCCCTGCCTTTTGGTCGAAGATCGCGTTGTAGGCCTCTACCATCTGTGGCGTGGACCGGTAGTTGTAGCCCAGCGTGTGGGCAGATTCGGACTCCCTGGTAAGTCGCCGACGGGCTCGCACGTAGCTCCACACATCGGCGCCACGAAAGCGATAAATTGACTGCTTGGGATCGCCAATGACGTAGAGACGGTGGTCGTCCGTGCCTTCTACAAAGAGGTCACGGAAGATCTCCCACTGTTCCCGATCGGTGTCCTGGAACTCGTCGATGAGGGCGTAGCGATATTGGCGACGAACAATCTCACGAAGGGACGTCGATGCAGTCTCGTCTTTCAACGTGTCGGCGACCATCGACAGCATATCGCTGTAGCAATACAGACCTTCCTCTTCTTTTCGACGTTCGACCGCCTCGGCGGGGACCGGTTTGAGGTGGCGAACGCACTCGGTCTGTAGAGTGAATTGGTCTTTCCTTCCAAGAGTTTTTCCCTTCTTTGCTCTCTCTTCGGCCTCCTCAACGAGATCGTCGATGGAAAATTCTCTCTCCGTCTGACCCAACTCTCCGTGACTCTTGAAAACCTCGAAGAGCGCATTTCCCAGCGCATCGGCGTTGCCGTTCACGGAGGGCTGCAACCAGATGTCCAGCCATCGCCGGAGTGTCGGATCAGTGGACAGTGGACCTCGCAGTACTTCTTCAAAGCAGTCTTCAAATAGGGTCTCTTCGTCGACATGCTTCAAATCGAAGGAGCGGCCGTTGAAGAAGGCATGCTCGGTCAACAACTTCTGGCAAAAGGAATGGATGGTGTAGATCTGGGCTCGATCGAAGTCGAGCATAGCCTGGCGCAGATGTGAGCGGATATCGTCGTCGAGGAGCCAGTGAGGTTCTCTCGGTGAGCAATTTGACTCTGTCATCGTCGCGATGTCGGCGAGGATGGTCCGGATCTGACGCTGGAGATCGGCGGTGGCTCGTCGCGTGAAGGTTACGACTAAGATTTCATCAAGCGCGGCCCCCTGGAGCAGTAACTCCACGACGAGGTGCTTGAGGGTATAGGTCTTTCCCGTGCCCGCCGA
>SLPW01000510.1 GCA_007131755.1 Myxococcales bacterium
CCGAGAACGAGCCCGAGAACGAGCCCGAGAACGAGCCCGAGAACGAGCCCGAGAACGAGCCCGAGAACGAGCGCGAGAACGCCCCCCTGCGTGGCTCACACGCTTGATGTCAGCGTTCGAGCCGGTTCTCGATGGCCATGATGTGGCTTTCGGACTGGGTGACGTAGGGGCCGTCGGGGGCGACGTTGAGGTAGGTCTCAAAGGCGTCCAGAGCTTCATGGTCTTTCTCCATGCGCATCAGGACATAGCCGCGGTTGTAGTGAGCCGGAGGAAGATCGGGATGGGAGGCCAGGAGCTCTTCGAAGATCTGAAGGGAATCTTCGGGGCGTTCCTCGGCGAACTCCAAGATGCCGAGGCTGACAAAGGCGCGCGGGTCGTCGGGATCGAGCTCGAGAGCTCGATCGATGGTCAGACGGGCCTTGTCGTAGGCGTTGAGGAAGGTGAAACAGGCGCTAATATTGAGGAGGGTGTCGTAGTCCAGCGCTCCGGTGACGGCCATGGAGGCCCGGTAGGCGTTGATGGCCGATTCGTAGAGTCCGCGCTCCTGGTAGAGGTTGCCAAGATTGAAGTAGACGATGGGTTCGTCGTCGCCGCCGTTGCGCAGGGCCATTTCGAAGGAATCGATGGCGGCGTCGAACTCCAGCGTACGCACCAGGGCGATGCCCCGGTTCATATGGGCGTCCCAGCGATGGGGATCGGCGTCGACGACCTCGCCATAGAGGCGCGCGGCTCGATCCCACTGTTCGGCGTCGAGGGCGTCGCTGGCCTGTGCGAAGATTTCCTGGACGTCGGGGCCGGTGTCGACGACGAGTTCGGAGGTGTCGTCTTCCTCCTTGACCTCCGGTGAGGAAGAGCAGGCAGTGATGGCAAAGGCGGTGGCGGCCAGCAGGGCGCAGAGGACGAAGCGGAAGCAAATGGAATTCACGGCTGTTCTCCGGCAGTGTGGAGGCCCGCATCGACACGGGTATGGGTTTCGAAATCGACAGAGGAAATCAAATAGTGAGTTGTCAACGAGACAGAAAATATCGTGGATTGTCCGGTGGAACAAGTGCGCTCATGGCACTAGCGATTGCGATGATCGTGACCGTGGCGGCGGGGTGCTCCGGTTTTGCCGACGAGGTTCGCGCCGATCGTCAGCAGGGAGAGGGAAATCTGGAGGAGACGATGGAGACGGCGCGGGGGCTGTATGACTCCATGGTGGAGGTCTTCGAAGAGGATACGGCCGGCGTCGAGCAGGCGGTGGAGGAGAGCCTGGTTGTGATCAGTCGTTATGAAAGCCTCGAAGGGGATCGGCGCCGAAGATTCGTCGGACAGATCGTCCCCCTTCGCGGCGGCATCGGGGTGCGGATTACGGCGGAGTACCAGGTGGAGAATTCGCAGGTCGAGGGGGGATGGGAGGACGAGCCCCGGGAGGCGGTGCGCCTCGAGGCGGAGCCCCTGGAGTTGTCCCTGGCGCGCAGCGTGGAGCGGCGATATCACAGCGGCGGGGACTGAGTCGTCCTGAATGCGGTCGGTATTTTCCAACAACGTCGCCCAATCGCGACGGCCACCCAGAACAAGACGAATAGAGGTGCTGTCGAGGCAGGTGTGGACGAGCAGGCACAGCCCGAGGAGGCACCGTCGCCGTCTCCAAGGCCCGGATCTCCGTCGGGGCTGCCCTCGTCGTGAGAGCCCAATTCGTCGACGATCACCTGGCCCTGGCCGTCAGGAGATAAGATCTCAAATAAAAGGAGGGGTCCCGTGAGGTGGTTTGTTGCGTTGCGGCCGACGAGATTCAGGCGCCCACAGTGGGCGCCCACCGAGAGTTGGTCTGCCCGCAGGACTTCGCCCTCGGGGTGCCATTGGTCGCCGGGAGCCAGGGTCAGGTGCAGATCCTGAGACCACCAGGTGGTCAAAAAGGCTTCGACGTCGTCACAGTCGGTGGAGGCGGTGCGAAACTCCACCCGTCGCAGGCTGACCGATTCGTCGCCTTCGTTTGTGATGGTGAAGGATAGAGAGGTGCTCTCGTCGAAGCCCGGTTGACCGGGCTCGAGGGAGGGTCCGTCGGAGATGGTGAGCAAAGAGAGATCTCCCTCATCGTCGGCGAAGGCGTCGGCGTCGTAGTGAAGTGTTCCCGTTGCTGCGACGCCACGAGCGGACTCCAGGGCGACCGGCGCTGCCGGGAGGCTATGGGAGTAGTCCAGAAGAGGATCGTCGGCATCGGGATCGATCAGCAGGACGCGGTGATTGACGTGAGGCTGCGTCCACAGGCCGGGCTGGCGCAGGGCGGCGACGATGAGGCCCGTGTCGGTCCAGCGGGCCGATTGGAACTCACCGCCCAGCGTGGGGGCGTCGCCCAGGGAAAAGGCCCACAAAAGCCCGGAGTCGGGATCGACGATGGAGATCTGATCGGCGCCGGTGACCAGCATCCGTCCATCGCGATCGGCCATCAGGTCGCGCACAGGATGGATCCCGGCGGCGACGGGATCGCCCGGGCCGTCATCGGGATGGGCGTGGGACCAGACGATGCGCTCCACCGTATTCGGATCATCGACAGAGGCGATCTCCAGGGCCGACAACCCCAGGGGGGGCCAGCTTACGGCGCTGGCGACGCGATCGCCGGGGAGGACGATGGACCGAGCCATCTGCCCCTGTGCGTCGTCTCGTCCCAGCACCACCATCCATCGATCGCCGGCGTCCAGAGTATCGAAGAGACGGATTCTTCCGGGGTCGTCGTGGGAAAGGAGCAGCAGGTCCGGATCGCCGGGGGCTAGAAATCCCGCCGCCACGGCGCTGGCCACGGTGTTGGCGGCAGGGTGGAAGCGGTCGATCTCGTGACCGTCTGTATCGAAGTGCATCACTCCATGACCGGAGAGGCTGGCGAGCAGGATCGAGCCGTCGGGCATGACAGTGATATCCGAGTAGGCGGCCAGTCCGCCCTCGTTGAGCGATAATGTGGTAGAGTTTCCGCCCCGTAGATGGGCCGGGGCATCGACGGGGGAGTGGACGGTGACCGTGTCCAGCCGGTCGATCCCACCGGCATAGAGCACGTAGACGTCTTCGGTCTCGGCCAGGGCGGGGCCGGCGCTGAGATGAATGACGAGGATCAGCAAGATCAGAGTCCACCACGGCCGGCGTCTAAGCCGGGGTGGGAACCATCGGTGAACCTGTGATAAGAGTCGGCGCAAATCCAAGGGCTTATCCGAGCAGGGCAGTCCCAGTGGGCGATCTCATAATAGGCATAGGCTGCGGCCAAAATCCAAAGGCGTCGCGAGGTAGTGATGGCAAGTAGTGAAGAGCAGGAGTCCATAAAATACAGCGGAGCGCCCCGGGTGTCCCCCGATGGGCGAGAGGTCTTTTCCTTTCATCTCTTTCGATATCTGTCGGCCTGGCTGGACACGACGGGTTGCCGGCGGGTGATGGTGACCATCGGTTTCGACGATGGACAGGCCGATCTGGGCGCCTATCGAGTCGACAGGGGAGGAGTGCAGGCGGTGAAGACGGGATGGACCCACGGCGATCTCAGGGATGCCTGGCGCTATGGCAGTGGGCGCCTGGTCTGGGAGGGACCCGATGGGGAGTCCATCGCCTTCGATGTGGTGGCGATCCCCGATGGTGAGGAGGGACCAGCGGCGAAGAAGGGATCGCCGGCCATGCTCGGGTTTGCCATGGTTCAGCGCGCCGAGGGCCTCGATGACGAGGAGCTGGCCGGGCTCGCAAGGGCGGCGTCGGAGGCGATCCGGGTCGGCAGGCGAAACGGAGTGCGCCTTTTCTTCGACGAGAGGGAGGATTTGAGGGTCAAGCCCCTGCTATATGCCCTGATGGATCGTCTCCCGGAGTGGACGGGCTGCGATCTTTCGGCGGCCGTACTTCTGACCCACGACCTGGACGCCATCACCTTGGAGGCAGCAGAAGGCCAGCGGTTTACGGTCCTTGCGGAGCGGATCTTTTTCGAAGACCAGAAGACAGAGGAGGCGATCCGACTTGTGGGGATGGCTCCGGAGACGGGAAGGGACAGCAATTCCGTGTTGAGCGATGCCTTTCGGCGCTTTCAGAAGGATCCGGATGCGGGATTTTTCCTCTATCGCCGTGGTGATGGTCCGGGAGCGGCCTGGAAATACGGTGGCCACTCCGAGGAGTTGCAGAGGTGGTATGAGGTGGAGGGAAGACCGCAGGGAGAGACGACCCTGCTGTTGCCGCTGGTTCATCAAACGCGGGGAGATCGGGATTTTCTGGGGTTTTTGTCCCTTGCATGGAAGGAGAGTTTTGAGATTCCGCCGTCGGTACAACAGATGCTGCGTGGGCTGGGAGAACAGATCGGGCGATTGCTGTCACAGTCTTCGCTCTTTTCGATGAGCGTGCGAAAGATGTGGGTCCATCACCGTGTGCGCCAGGTCATCGAGGAGGCCATTGCCGGCTCCCGGACGGGCACGGAGGCATTGGAAGAGACGATCGGAAAGGTCAGCGATCTGGTGGCCGAGCATGTGGGGGTTCCCTCCTTTGCGATCGGCTATCTTCGAAAGAGCGGGGATTCGCGCAAATTGCGCTACGTCCATCCCCAGGGCTGGACGCATTACGACGATCTGGAGTTGGCGGTGGATGTCGATGGCGAGGAGTGTGTCGATTCGGGGGTCTCTGCCCTGGCGGTGCGCCTTAAGCGTCCGGTGGTCCTGGCCGGCGGATATAGGGAGGGGGATAGCCAGGAATTCAAGAATTTTCTGTGGGTCGACGAAGAGACGGGACGGCTCATCGATGCCCGCAGTCCGCAGTGGAGCGTCGAAGAGTTGCAAGAGCGATTTCGTCCCCTGGCGGACTATTATAAGCCGGCGCGAAAGTCGGCCTACGCAACCCTGGCCTATCCCATGGTCTTTTCGAAAGCGCTGGAGGGCGTGCTCACCGTGGAGGTGGACAAGGGCACGGATTGGTTCTGGTGGACCGGCTTCGGGGGCCACCTGTTCTGGCAGGTCGTGGCCCGTGAGGTGGCGTTGGCGGTGAGCGTGCTGGGGAAGTAGGGGGTTGTGGCGAGCCGGTCAGGACCGGCGGACTTCTTTGAGGAGGGCGGGAAGGGCGGTGCCGGCTTTGTCGCGGATCAGGATGTGGCAGATATCGCTGAGGGCCGTCTCATTGGGATTGATCTCGATGAGGGTGGCGCCGTGACGGCGGGCGATGTCGGGAAGAGCGGCGGCGGGGTGGACGAGGCCGCTGGTGCCGACGACGATGCAGA
The DNA here is from genome assembly GCA_007131755.1 of Myxococcales bacterium. Lineage (GTDB taxonomy): Bacteria > Myxococcota_A > Bradymonadia > Bradymonadales > Bradymonadaceae > SLJM01. Next base: position 5,204 of record SLPW01000510.1, read on the forward strand.
CATCGGCGTTTCGGGCCGCCCGATTGCTGCGGTGCAGGGCATCCACGGGCAGGGATTCGCCGAACCAGACCACGCCGGGGCGAAGCGGTCCGCCACAGCGCTCACACGTGGGAAGTTCGCCAAGATCGAGGGTCAGATCCTCGAAGGTGTGCCCGCAGTCGTGGCAGCGAACCTCCAGGAGCGATCCGTGCAGATGGTAGATGGAGGGGCGAAACCCCGCCTCGTCGCTGGCCGCCTCCAGAAGATGATCGACGTTCTGGGTGGCGATGGTGTACTCGCCGGTCTGGGTCAGTTGCACCAGGCTGTGGTGGCCCGGGTTGGGATCGATGGTGTGGAGTTTGTCACGGCGCTCCTGATACCAGCGCATCATCCGTTCGCGATCGCTGTCGAAGGTGGAGACATGAGTGAGGGTGGCGATCTCGGGATCGCGAAACATGCCATCGGCGCCCCGAAAGGTGGGCACTCCCGATTCGACAGACAGTCCACTGCCGACACAGACCAATACCCGCGGGTGGTCGCGAAGGACGTCGGCGGCGCGTTCGATGGCAGACTGACTCATGTGGCGAGACGGATGGTAGTAGGTGTCGACCAGGTGGTCGGCGATGCTGCGAAGGGGCAGCAGTACGGCGCGGGCGATGCGGCGAAGCAGCGGGAGACCTCGAGATGCGAAGAGTACCGGCGACGGGGAAGCCTTATCTAGGGGGTCGGTGCCCCGCCTTGCGGAGGGGATGATCAGTTGCCCCGAAAGGGGATCGGCGCAGCTCCGACGGGTCGATAATTAGCACGGGCCGGGACGAATCCACTGAATCGATGGGCCCGGGTGAAGTTTTGAACGATGATGCGGGTGCGATTTCCGTCGGGCTCGATGTCGACGACGAAGACGGGCAGGATATCGGAATGCCCCACGGTGATGCGTCCTCCGACGTCATCGAATTGCAATCCCACGGGCCGCACGCGGTCGACGTCGGTGTATTGCATGGCGTGAGGCTCGAGGGTGATGATGTTCTCTCCTTCGCTGTAGGATTCGGAGAGGGCCTGGCGCACCGTGTCGTAATCAACGTCGTAGATGAGCTCGAAGTTCATGCGCTCTCCATCGGTCACGCGATCCGATGAGACGCGGTTCCATGGAAAGGACAGCGGTGTCGACTGAAATTGCTCCACCACGATGAGTTCGTCGATGGAAAGTTGCTGCGGCGCATAAGGGGCGTCGTCGGCGGCGGCAGGGCCGGCCAGGAATACCAAAACGACGAAGAGCGTGACGGCGCTGAGACGAACGAGCATGGGAAAACCTCCACGGACCATAAAGTGTTGGACCTTGCGAGCGCCGACCAATGTAGCGCAGCCGCTGTGGCTCGCCAAGGAGCGCCCGCAGGGCGATCGCATCACCGCGTACGTGGATGTCATTGACATCTTGTATGGAGCCCTCCATCGAGCCAGATGCGTCGAGTTCACGGCAGGTCGTCGGCAAACCCACCGCGCCCCAGCGTCACTTCCGCAGCACTCTTCAGCGTCCGGCGTGCAGTGTACGGCGTACAGCCTTCAGCGCCTCCGTGCTCCGGTCCAGCGCTTAGCGGCTCAGTGCTCAGTTCGGTGATTTGAGATGAATGCGGAAGGGGAGACTCGAACTCCCACGCCCTTGCGGGCACTAGCACCTGAAGCTAGCGCCCTACATTTCTGCTTCGCAGAATTCCGCCACCAACCCCTTAAAAATCAACCACTTTGGGAATTACGAACTTCAGCATCTCGATCCTGTTTCAACACTTCTGTCCACATCGCCGTGGACAAAACGTGGCTCTTCCTGCGCTTTTGCCTTGGCAGCCTCTTACGTCGGTGTCAGCACTTGGGTTAGTCACAGTCATATATCCACCGCCGAACTTCGGATACCTCACCGCCGATGAAGACCACGGCGTGACCTGTCCCCAAAAGCCAAGAGACGTCCACTCAACCCCAACCGATAAAATCAACGATCTCGCCAATAATAGCGCAATTCGGTATACGACGTCGCTGCTTCGAAGTACTCCATCCCAGACGTCGGGCCTTTCTCAGCCACATCTAGTTCAGGATTCCAAGGACGCCACTGAGGATCTCTGTCGAAACCAGCGATCGTCTGGACGTCGAGAGGCCACCTCTCCACAGTGTCTTGTTGCCACTCAACGAGGGAACGTGAATTTGCTCCTCCACCCATAGTTGGATGACGAAGCTGCACCTCGTCATCCTCCCAATTGCAAAGCGGACAGATCATCCACAACGCAGGCTTCTCGTGAACAAGAAACCCGCAGGCCGGGCAGGGACAAAGACTTTTCACCTGGTCACTCTCTCTCATGTTTCCTCATCGTGCCCCCGACAGACAACTCCAAAAACCACCCTCTTCACCGATACCTCACCAACGCCCAGGGAATCCAAGGCCCGGGGTCGGCTTTCAGTTCCGACCATGGCCCGCTGTCGTCGCTCAGCTCCAGTGCCTCCAGATACTCGAAACATCGCTCGGCATCGGCGAGGTCCGATACTAGCCCGAAGGGGTTGAGCTGGAAGTCAAGGCGCTTTGTCAACTCCTCCTCCAGGTTGAAGCAACTCCAGGAGCAACTCAGTAGACCATGGCTTATGTTGAGCAGCTCATAGCCCAGGACTTCACCACCGGACTCCAGCGGCAGATCCTTCTCCACCATCTGCATTAAACCTGTCGGCTCCAACGGCTGTCCGACATTCGATGAACGACAGGCACTCCGGAAGCAATCCAAGAACTGTTCCGGAAGGCCTAGTCCCACCACGGTCATCTCCTGATGGGGCTCGAAGAACCGATCTCGTGTTTTCTGTGTTGTGCCTACTTCGAAGAAGGTATTGGTCCAACCGAAAGACTCACCAAAATTCACCGTCGCCCATTCAATGACGGTCCTGCGATCCGACTGTTGGATCCCCAACTCGTCGAATTTTGCCGCCCGCTCCTTCTTGATTCCCGGCCCCACGCTGTAGGCGTAGCTCCCCGGGAACTGAGGGCATATACATCGACTGGCGCTCACCACTCGCTCCGACAGCAGCTCGGACAGCCAATCCAGCCGGGGCGTCACCTTGATCAGATAGTAGCCTGCCGCTCGCATCCTGGTCATCTCAGTTTCCTGTATCGTGCATTCGTTCGTCCCCGTCTCCACCCACTCACTGCTTATTCACGGCCCAGGAGCTCCAATAACTCTCGGTGCTCCTCCAACAACTCCCAAAAGTTGCCCCTCAAAACTGATTCTTCATGTAGCCCAAGCATTTCAGCGACTTCCATACATTCAACTACCCCGCTGAGCGTCAACAAATCTGCGTCCATAAGCTCCAAGCACAGTCCCTCGAAGGCAATCTCCCATTCATCGTGATCGAGAAAGTGTTTTACAGACTGCACGGCGTCGGTTGATAGAAGGGAGCGGTACTTGCGAAACAGCTCCTTTACTCGCTCACAGTCGGTGGGTTCTTCCATAAATACTATCCCCTGCTTGATACGCAGAAGCCATTCCTCGAAGTTACCATCATAGACCCTGGCCCGGATCTTTCATGTCCGTTCAACTGCGATGTCGCAGGTGCCGATAGACACTGGCGCTGAACCGCTCCCGAACGGTCGCTCTCCCTCCACGATGCGCTGCATCGCCTCGGTCGTCATCATCCAGTGGCCATGCGGCCCTGCTGTGTCTCGCGACGAACCTCATGAACAATCCGGGCTAACGTTCCTGGCCATTTGGATCGTTGCAGTGCATCTCCTATTCCAAAGAGTCCCCGGCACTGTTGAATGCTGAATGCTGCCCGCCCCTTGCTCCGAAAATTGTAGTGCTTGCACCAAAAGGAGTAAGAGTCGTACTCCTGCTGCTTCCTCGACCTGAAGGTGTTTGTATGCGCTCGTCCGTGGTGCGTCTAGCATGGCGTAAAAGCACGGGTTCGCTCAACGCACCGTGCCCTGCGACGGGGTGCTCACGACGTTGGCAGCCTACCCACCGCAGGCCCCGTACCGTTGGAACAACCTCGATGTCTCTCCCCACAAGCTTCGCGCAGTGGGGAGCCTGTCCGGCATCTCAGCGCTGTTGGCTGAGTGCCGGGATGCCGCACCCCTGTGCGGCAGAGGGGCACCGCCGCACACCGAGGGCCTTTGACGATAAGAGACGCTCGTAGCATCTCCCCCGGCTTTCCCTCGATCTCTATCCCGACGCCCTCGCTCACCCCACGTCGCCCCTCCGCCTCGCTTTCGCTCGGCACCTCCCCGTAAGGCGCGACGTCTCGACCCCGGACTCCCTCGCTGCGCTCGGTCGGCCGGGGCTACGTCAGAAGCAATGTGCGTTTGGTGGTTACCGTCGATCGCCCTCCCCATATACCTCCAAATCTCCGTTCGCTTCCTACGTAGCCCCGGCCGACTGTTGTTCAAGGAGCCCGGGGTCACGGGCTTCTGATTTGCGATCTTTAGCGTAAATGCGGAAGGGGAGACTCGAACTCCCACGCCCTTGCGGGCACTAGCACCTGAAGCTAGCGCGTCTACCAATTCCGCCACTTCCGCGTGACTTTGTCCTTTGTTCGGCGCGCGTTGTGCCGAGGACGAGCAGTGTTTCTAATGAGGCAGGTCCCGGTTGTCAATGGTGATATCGGGCCCTTTCCCACCACATAACGAGTGGTGGTGGGTGAGTAATCCCGGTGCGGTGGGGGCGTTGAACGCCGGGGGTGGAGCAGGGAGTCGGTGGACGACGAAAGGGTCGATGATGGCGTGATCGTGAATGGCGAGGACTTTTCGGATGTTGGGGGATGCGGTACCAACGACAGGTGAGCCGATGGGTGGACGCCCGTTGAGGAATTGAGGAGAGCGGAGACGATGAGTCGACGACGTGGACAGCGCGCGGGGCCAATGGCGGCCCTCGAAGAGTGGATGGATGCGGCGAAGGAGGTGGACTCTGTGGAGGTGGAGATCCCGGCCGGGGACGATCCGCTGGAGGGGCTTCAGGAGTTGATCGGGCGGGCGCGTAGAGAGGCCCAGGGGAAAGGGGGAGAGGCACTTCGGCGGCTCGAGGAGAAGATCGAGGCTGCGCGAAAATTGCC
>SLPW01000599.1 GCA_007131755.1 Myxococcales bacterium
ATCTCTACGGCGACGACGTGGAGGTCGATATATACCGTCGGATTCGCGAGGAGAAGAAATTCGAGGACGTAGAAGCATTGGTGGCGGAGATGGAGCGCGACGTGGATGCGGCGCGGCGGTTTTTCGATGCGGAGGGTAGGTGATGGGAGCAGCGGAGTTCGTAAGCCTCATTCAGAGCGGTGAGCATAGCGAGGAGAATTGGAGAAATGCCTGGTATGAGGTCAGAGAGCATACGGCCATGGGGGCTCACGGGGTGGATTTTGTGAGCGTGGACGACGAAAAGCTGGTGTTGCGCATGGAGATCGGCGACCACGCCCGCCAGCCCTTTGGGCTGTTGCACGGCGGGATCAGCCTGCTCTTGTCGGAGTCGGCGGCGAGTATGCACTCCTGCTGGAATCTCGACATTACGAAGAAGGTTCCCGTGGGGATCGAGATCAACGGATCCCATATGCGCAGCGCCACGGAGGGGAATGTCCTGGTGACGGCGTATCTATTGCGTCGCAGTTCGACACTGGTGCACCACCGCGTGCAGGTGGTGGAAGAGGCGACAAAACGAGTGTTGTCGGAGGTTCGGGTGACCAACCTGTTGCGCGACCTGGGATAGCTCGATAGGTGCGACAAATGTGGCCCCTGCGAGCCTTGGCCGCAGGTGAAGAAGACTGAAAAGCTAGCAAGAAAATGTCGAGAGAAGCGGCCCCTGCGAGTCTTGGCCGCAGGTGAAGAAGACTGAAAAGCTAGCAAGAAAATGTCGAGAGAAGCGGCCCCTGCGAGCCTTGGCCGCAGGTGAAGAAGACTGAAAAGCTAGAGGTTATCCACCTACCGGACGAGCCAGCGCAGATCGGTGGCATCTGAACGGTGAATCTGTAGGATGGGGGAAATTAGATTGAACGGAGCGCCACTATGAGGTCGTCGATGAATGTGATCTGCGCAAATTGTGATCGGAAGACCTCGGCAGATCGCAGTTGTGAGCACTGCAACGGGGAGCCGGCGCTCAAGAAAAGATACCTTCTGACGGAGGTGGTGGGCCAGGGAGCGTCGGGGACGACCTATCGTGCCCGAGACATGGAGGAAGAGCGTCAGGTGGCCATCAAGGAGATGGGCATCCACGGCATCGAGTCCTTCAAGGCCCACGAACTCTTCGAGCGAGAGGCCGGCGTATTGTGTCGGCTCGAGCATCCCGGTGTTCCGACGTTCTACGACTATTTCGAATGGGGGGAGGGAAAAGCCCTTCGTTTTTATCTGGTGATGGAATTCGTGGAAGGGGAGACGCTTCTCGAGGAGTTGGATCGTCGTCAATATAGCGTGGACGACGCGCGGGACGTGATCTGGCAGCTTGGCGAGATCACGCGCTATCTTCATGGATTGTCGCCGCCGGTGATTCACCGTGACATCAAGCCGTCGAATATATTGCGTCGTCCCGATGGCGAGTTGGTGCTCATCGATTTCGGATCGGTACGAGACGTGCTGGAGGCGGATAATGCCGGGAGCACCATCGCCGGTACGATTGGGTACATGGCACCGGAGCAGCTTCGTGGAGAGGCGACGCCGGCCTCCGACGTCTACGGGATTGGTGCCACGGTGTTGCATCTTTTGACGCGGTGCGAGCCGACGGAGTTATTGGGGACGACGAACCGACTGGAGTGGGAGGAGCATGTGGCCCTTGGGCCTGCTCTCTCGTCAGTGATGACCAGGATATTGGCTGTAGATCCGGTCGATCGTCTCCGGGATGGGGAAGCCCTGATAAAAGCGGTGGTGCAGTCTGAGAGCGAAGTGGAAGAGAGTTCGCAGGATTGGGCAACCGATGACCCCTGGGGAGATACGCCCATGGAGGCTTCGCCGAGGAGTCCAGACGACTTGGCGGAGTTCCAGCACGAAGATGCCGATGGTTCGGAGGAAGAGGAATTCTCCAGCACGAATTTCAAGGGGTCGATGATCGCATTGCTGAGCGGTACGGCGGTAATGGGCATCTTTTGCGGGAGTTGGCTGGTGCTTGCGGCGGGAGACGGCGAAGTTCACGAAACTCGGTCCGTCGTGGCCACGAAGTCGGAGCAATCGGTGCCGCACGAGGAAGGTCGGAGCGATGACGATTTATTCGGTTACGATGGCTTTGCGGATGAAATTGAGCAAGAACTCGAAAAGCTCATGGAAGAAATTGAGTCGGGATCTCCCACTGAGTTTGAAGGTCTGGATGGTCCGCAGGCCGAAGAAGGGTCAGCGCTGCCAGAGCGGCTGGAGAGACAAGCCGTATTGAGTACGATGCAGGCACGTTATCCAGAGTTCAGAGAATGCGGCGACGATAGTCTTAGCCGCCCCCACGTGACAGTTCGATTCGAGGTGGCGGCGTCCGGTGATGTGTCTTCCGTACAAATCGAGGACGACGATGTCTCGGACGACGTGGCTTCCTGTATTAAAGAGGTCACGGGAGAGACGCGGTTTCCAAGCGCGCAGTCCGATAGCACACCGATTATCTTTCCGATTCCCGTGGATTGAGTTCGGACAAGCCCCTCATCGACCAGTGAGCGCGTCGGCGGGGTCGACGCCGCCTGCGCGTCGGGCTGGGATATAGGCGCCGAGCAGGCAGAAGAAGACAGCCGTGGCCAGAGCCAGCGCGAACATCCAGGGGCTCCAGACGAAGAGGGTGTCCGGTTTGAAGGGGAAGTGCCCGACCCAGCGGTCGAAGGCGTAATCGACGCCCAGACTGACGCCGATGCCGAGGGCGACGCCGCTGAGTCCGGCGATGAGTCCCACCACGGCGGCTTCGCCGACGACGAGGGACTGGATCTGGCGGCGGGTGGCGCCGATGGCGCGCATTAGCCCGATCTCGCGGCGGCGTTCCATGACCATCATGGAGAAGGTATGGGTGATGTTGAGGGCGGCCACGGCGAGGATGACCAGGGCGATGAGGTTGAAGAGGAGGGTGAGCATGAGGATGAGAAGTCCCGCACGCTCCGCCTGGCGGTGGCGGTCTGCCAACTCGAGGCCGAGTTCGTCTTCCAGGGCGTGGGTGACGGGGGCGACGTCTTCATTTCGCTCGGTCTCCACCAATACGGAGTGGTAGATCTCGGCGCTCTCCTGGCCACCGAATTGCTCGTTGAATCGCATGACGTACTCGAGGGGCATCGTGGCGCCGAGTTGCATGGCCCGTGGAGAGAAGCCGACGATGCGGGCTCGTTCTCGCTGTCCGGCCACGCCGGTGCGACCGACATAGCTCTGACCCAGGACGAGATCGAATTCGAAGCCCACGATCATGTCTTTGGTCAGCCGCGGCAGGTTTCCGCCGATGCCCTGGGAGTCGCCAAGGGCGGTCTGGATGCTGCCGTTGTAGACCTCGAGGAGATAGGGAGAGATGACCAGGGGGATGGGAAGAGAGCATTGCTCGCGGTCCTGCTGGCAGTAGCTCAGCCCCTGACAGGGAGAGTCGCTTCGACTCTGTCGGGGATCGCAGCCCAGGGCCTCACAGGTGCCATCGTCGCCGCAGACGTGGCCGTCCGGGCAGTCCGCCTCTTCGGAGCAGGAGCGGGGGGCCATATGGTCGCGAAATTCCAGGCGGTCCGTGACCTGGTCCTGGACGAGGTCCACGGGGATGCCGTCGCCGATGAATTCGATGCCCATATCCCGGCCCACCAGGGCTTCGCCGCCCGATGCCTGGGTGGGGAAGGTGAGCTTCATCTTGGGATAGGCCCTTTCGACGCCGTCGAGTTCTTCGATCTGGGCGATGGTGGCGTCGTCGAGGCCGCCGCCGAAGCCTCCGCTGGTGCGCAGGCCGATGCCGGCGGCGGGGTCGACGACCTCGATCTGATCGATGACGAAGACGTCTTCGAGGACGGTGGTGCGCACTCCCTCACCGAGGGAGGTGAAGAAGAAGAGGGTGGCGATCCCGATGACCACGCCCACTCCGGATAGAGCGAAGTGGCCGAGGTTACGGTTGAGCGATTGAGCGATGAGCGCCGGAAGTCTTTGAACACTCATGGACGGGCCTCCCCGGCGTCGGAGGTGACGGGCCACTCGGGGGTTTGAGCGGTGTCTTCGATGATTTCGCCGTCTTCGATGACGATCCGACGGTGGGCCATATCGGCGATATGAGGTTCGTGGGTGACGACGACGAGGGTCAGTTGTTCCTGGCGATTGAGCTCGTCGAAGAGTTGCATGATGGACAGGCCCGTGCCGCGGTCGAGACTGCCGGTGGGCTCATCGCAGAAGATGATGGAGGGTTTGCAAAACAGAGCACGAGCGATGGCGACACGCTGCTTTTGCCCGCCCGACAGTTGTGTGGGCAATGCGTCGAGGCGGTCCCCGAGGCCGACGCGCTCCAGGAGTTCTGTGGCCCGCTTGTGGGGCTCCACGTCGAGGTCGCCGAAATAAGAGGGAAGGGCCACGTTTTCGGCAATCGACAAATGATCGAGAAGGCAGAAGTCCTGGAAGACGAAGCCAATATGGCGATGGCGAAGGCGGGCCAGGGCGGACTCCGAGAGTTCAGCCAGAGAGTGCTCGCCGAGCCGAACGGTGCCCTCAAATTGGGTGTCCAGACCGCTGAGTGTGTTCAAGAGGGTGGTCTTACCGCTTCCGGAGACGCCGACAATGGCGACGAATTCGCCGGCCTCGATCTCGAGGTCCAGATTGCGAATCGCCTCCGTCGACACCGCTCCTGAGCGGTAGGCACGTCGAAGTCCGCTGGCAACGAGGTTCATATCAATTAATTGGAGCCTACGGGATCGGTGAAGTCGATGGTCAATCCAAAGAGGGTGCCCGGGCCGTCGGCATCAGTGGCGATGGAGATGTCTTCGATAGCGCGCACGAGGGAGACCCGCTCTTCGAGGGCCGAGATATCTCGCACCCGATCGTGGAGGGCGGTGAAGTCCCACTGAAGGGAGTCGTCGTCGACCTGTTGGTCCAGAGAGTCGCCAAGGGCAGTCCGTTGAGCGTCGGCGAGGCCGAGGTTGGCGAGGATGGTGGCAAGTACCTCGTCGTCGCCCAGGGCGCCGGGAGTAATATCGGAGCCGTCGACGAAGAGATCGACGTTCACCCGACGCGGTTCGGCGCGAAATCCCATCGCTATCACATCAGAGGCTACGTCGCTGTCGCCATCCCCCAATTGAGGGCGGGACAGATAGAGGCTGATCGGATAGTCGTCGCCGAATTGTTCGCGGAAGGTGGCGAAGTGGTCGCTATTGGCGAGGGTGGCGTCGGAGTCCATCTCGGCCAGGGTGGTGGCGACGTCGTCGGAGTTGCTCGTGATGAAGTCCTCGAGGAAGTCGTAGGGGGCCATGACCAGGACGACGATGGAATCGTCTTCGTTGAAGTACCATGCCATATCGTCTTGTCGAGTGTCGCCGGAGATGGTGTATTCGCGCCCGCCCAATTCCTCGTCGCTGATCCGGGTCTGGGTGCCGTGTTCGCGGCGGACATTGCCGATGAAATAACGCACAAAGGCGTTCTTGTCGGCCACGTGGGCGGTGAGGACGAAACGGCCGTCGACGAGCGAAAAGATGAGGGACCCGTCGGGGTGAAAGCCGGCGAGTTCGAGCATCTCCAGGCTGGTCAGTTGTACGCCCAACTCCTGACTGAAGCGGGTGGCAAGGTCCTGGGCTCCGGGATCGACGTGGCGATAACGGGCCAGGATATAGTCCAGGGTATCCGGCATCTGCCGGATCTCGGGGACCACCAGGGCGGCGTCGGTGTCGCCGGGGATGAAGCTTGCCAACTCGGCAACCCGAACGGCCGGATCTTCATCGACCTCTACGCTGCTCGAGCAGCCGCTACAGGCGCTGACGAAAGACGTGACGACGATCAGCAGTGAGAGTAATGGGAGTCGAAATTTCATCATCAAGAACTCGGTGGGGGAATCGGCTCGGTGTTCGATCTGTCCCGGTGGCTCAGTCGGCCAGCGGGTCCGTGAATTGGACGATGGTGTCGACGTAGATGCCATGGTCGTCGACGTCGACGACCATCAACAACTCGTGGAGAAATTCGATGGTGCCGGCGTAGTTGGCCAACAACGAGATGTTGCGCATATTCCGTCGAAGGTTGGCGAAGTTGAGATATAGGCCGTTGGGGTTGTCGGATTCGGCGAATTGTGCGCCCAGGGGATGGTCGTCGGAGTCGGCCAGGAGGGTCTCGGAGCGCGAGGCGGTCAGGTATTCGTACAGATCATCCTCGGAGATGCCGGCAGTGGCCAGGGTTACCACATCGTCTTTGATGGCCAGGCGAAGAGGAAAGGCTCGGATGCTGGCCGGTGCGAGGATTTCGACGTCGTCGGTCTCCGATCCCTGATAGGTCAGTGCGTTGCGCCGGACCAATCCCCGGGCCTGGTCTTCGAGGGTGTCGGCCAGTTGGTTCATCTTGTCGACGTCGGCGAAGTGGAAGCTGACGAGGAGTCCCATATTGGACAAGAGGGTCTGCACTCCCCGTTCGATGCGGCCAGTCATGAACAGACGGGGGACGCTTCCGGCGCCGTCTGTAACTCCGTAAAAGGCAGCGGTGGTATGGCCGGAGAAGGCGCCCAGGACGTCCTCTTCGACGTCGAGCCCCAGTTGGTCGCTCAGTTGCTGCATCTCGCGGCGGATCATGCGCCGATGCTCATCGGGCAGGGTCTCCAGGTAGGTGTCGACGGTGCGCTGAAGATCGAAACTGGTGCGGGTGCCGACGACGATGCGCTCCGTAAGAAGGCCTTGCCAGTCGATGTCGGCGTCGGTGCTGTAGAATTCTCGGGTCTTGGCGATGAGCTCGTCGTCCCCGCCGGCGAAGGTGCGGATCTCCAGGCGTTGGTCGCCGGCGCGAAGCCCGACCCCGGCGCCGCCGGCGTTGGCCTGCGACCACTGAGTCAACCCGTCGATGAGGGTGTCCACGCCGGTCACCCCCAGTGCGTCGGTGGGGAGCTGGTCGGCCGAATCCATATGGAGAGCGACGTCGAAAAAGATGCTCACCGGAAATTCGTTGCCGATTCCCTTTTGGAATTGAACGAAGGAGTCGCTGTTGGCCAGCGAAGTGTCTTCGTCGAGCCCTCCAAGTTTGTTGGCCACTGAGGCGGCGGAGCCCGACTCGTAGACGGCGAAGGCGTCGAAGGGGGGCATGACCCATACGACCCGGGAGTCGTCGAAGAACCAGGCCATATCGTCGCCTGCGTCGTCTCCGGAGACTCGGAAGGAACGGCCGGCGATGGTCTCGTCCTCGATGCCACCCTGGGTGCCCAGTTGTCGGCGAAAGTTGGCGATGACCGTTTCCTCGAAGTCGTCCTCGTCATCGAGGTGAGCGGTGAATACGGGTCGGCCGGACACGAGGGAGATCATCAGGGAGCCGTCGGTGTCGAAGCCCGCCTCTTCCCAGCTTTCGACGTCGGTGAGGTCGACGCCCAATTGTCTTCTCAAGAATGTGGCGTAGGCCCGGGCGTCGGGGTTGACGTGACCCATTCGCCGCAGCGCGTAATCGAAGGTCGGCGGCAGATCCTCGATCTTCGGGACCACCAATGCGGTGTCGGCGTTGGCGGGCACCAGGACGGCGAGCTCGGCCACGCTCTGTTGTGCGGCTTCTGCGTCGTCGGACCTGCAACGGTCACAGCCGGCGAAGGAGACGACCAAAAAGGAGAAGAGCGTCAGCAAGACCAAAGACCGGCAACTGGACATGGATAAACTCCGCGCAAGACCTGGGGTCATAAGAATGGGTGCATCTTCACCAGCGAAAGAGGCACCGCGCCGGACTATACCGCTTCGACGTAGAGAGTAAATAGAAGTCGGCGATTCGGCCACCGATGGCCGACGGGGAAAACTGGGTGGTTGGTGGGGGTTATTCCCTTTCATGGCTCCCCATAGTCGACGCGTCGACCGCAGGCATGCCTTGGCTGCCGAGGATTTCGGCCGTGTCGTTTGCGGCCGACATGAAGAGCCACGCGGCCTTAGGCCCGTGACGGGGGTGGGGTCGCCGGAATTCGTCGATCCCACCGTCGTTACGATCCCGAACCGTCATTTCCACGGGCCAAAGGCCGCGTGGCTACCCAGGTCACGCTGGACAGCGCGCGACATCCTCGGAAGGACAAGCCATCCTGCGGTGGAGTCTCCACGGGCCAAAGGCCGCGTGGCTACCCAGGTCACGCTGGACAGCGCGCGACATCCTCGGAAGGACAAGCCATCCTGCGGTGGAGTCTTTAGCGCTTACGACAAAGCGTAACCCCATCGCCGATGGGCACCAGGGTCATGTCGATGCGATCGTCGTTGTGGAGCTTTTCGTTGAGGGCGCGGATGGCGCTGGTGTCGGGGTCGTTTTCGGCGCCGTTGGCCACTTTGCCGTTCCACAGCACGTTGTCGACGGCGATGACCCCGCCGGGGCGCACGAGCTCGAGACATCGCTCGTAGTAGTCGTCGTACATGCTCTTGTCAGCGTCGATAAAGGCGAAATCGAAGGGTTTGGTGCTCTCGGAGCGCAGGATTTCGTCGAGAGTGTCGACGGCGGGGCCGATGCGGACCTCGATGCGATCCATGACGCCCGCTTCCTCCCAGTAGTGGCGAGCACGGGAGGTCCATTCTTTGTTGATGTCGCAGGCGATCATGCAGCCGCCCGGGGGCAGGGCGGAGGCGATCCACAGGCCGCTGTAGCCGGTGAAGGAGCCGAGCTCGATGGCGCGTTTTGCCCCGAGGAGTTGTAATTGAAAGTGGAGAAACTGCCCTTGTTCGGGGGCGATCTGCATATTGCTCATGGGAAGTTCGGCCGTCTCGATGCGGCAGCGACGAAAAGCGGGGGGTTCTCGAAGCGAGACTCCTTGAACGTAGGAGTAAAGCTTGTCGTCGAGCGGCAGAGTACGCGTACTCATGGATTTGCTCCCTGGATGTGTGGATGGGAAGGTTAGCTTTTGAAAGGTTCACACCACCATCTCAGAGACAAGCGATGGTGTGTGGAGTCACGGGCGTCGGGTCGTCAGGAACCGGAGTAGGCGGCGAAGGTCAGGGACTCGCCAGTGCGATCATCGGTGGTAAAGGTAAGCATCAATTCCTCGTCACCGCGGCGGTATCGGTCGGTGGTGGCGTCGGGGAGCGACAGATCGACGAGGGGGGCGATGACGTCGAGGGCGGCGTCCATGGACTCGCGCTCCCAGCCCCGGGCAGCAAGGGTCTCGGCGTAGAAGCGGCGCGTATCCTCGATGCTGCGCGGGCCCAGAAAGCTGAGCACCCGGCGGTCGATGTGGCCGGGGTTGTCGTCGGCGAAGCGGCTCAGCCGCACGCAGCCCGGGCAGGAGGGAACGATGGTGTCGTAGCCCTGATCGCCTTCGCCGGCGAGGGGATCCATGCGCCGGTAGTCGAAGGCGTCGTCACTCCAGGTGGCGACGACGGTGGTTCGCTGCTGGTCGGGGGATCGGGTGATCTCGATGTAGCGATGGGCGCGAAAGAGGTCGTGGATCTCCTCGGCGGCGTCGAGGTTTTCTCGCAAGTCGTCGGCGTCGCCGGCTTCGTTGGCCGTGACCACCCCACCGAGGGTGACGTGGTGATCGCTCACCGCCAGCGGTGCCAGCCCGCCCGTAAGTGACGTCTCGATTCGGTCCTCCAGTTCGCTGTCGACGATCCCCGTAAAGACGCGGTCGTTGAGTCCCTGGCGGCGAAACTCCTCCTGATATTCCACCATCAACTGTCGGGGACGTTTGTAGCTGGAGTGAGCGGAGAAGTAGACGGTGTTGCCGTCCAGATCGTATCGCTCCACCTCGTCGTGGCCCAGATTCTCGAGAGCGGCGTCGAAGCGCTCGGACTGAGAGCGTTCCACGCTGGAGAGCCAGGCGATGTCGGCCTGGCTCTCGGAGGAGCCGAAGGTGGAGAAGACGACGGCGATGGTGGCTACGATGGCCGCACAGGCAGCGAGCTTGGAGGCCGTCCAGAGGCGCGAGTTGTGGGAAGTCTGCGAGGAACTCATGATGTCCTCGGCGAAGCGATGGTTGAGGGTTGCGCCGTTAGTCGGGCGGCGGCTATGAGTGGGCACGAGATAGTGTGCCGGAATCGGTGGGGATTGGCAATATGAGGTTTGTCGGTGCGCCCTCCGATCTCGACCTCGTGCTCGGGCTCGACCTCGTGCTCGGAATCGACCTCGACCTCGACCTCGACCTCGACCTCGTGCTCGGGCTCGGGCTCGGGCTCGGGCTCGGGCTCGGGCTCGACCTCGTGCTCGGGCTCGGGCTCGGGCTCGTGCTCGTGCTCGGGCTCGACCTCGTGCTCGGAATCGGCCTCGACCTCGTGTTCGGAATCGACCTCGGCCTCGTGCTCGGAATCGGCCTC
>SLPW01000186.1 GCA_007131755.1 Myxococcales bacterium
CCGCCGGGAGGATCCGGAAAACTTCCCGATACCAAGCCCGGAGCCCAAGGCAGTCCGCAGACCAAACCTGGAGCAGCGCCGTGTCGAGACGATCCCGCCAGGGACTGAGCAAGGTCCTTCGACCACTCCTCGATGACGTCGTCGGTGATCCCGATGACCTCGACCTCGATGGCGTCTACGGGCTTTCCGACGCAGACGCCTCTGCCGACGTCGGTCTTGTCGGCGGTCTCCGACAGAATCTCGCCACTTGCGATAGAGGCCACGGGAAGCGATTCGGTGGCTCCGTAGGGAGTGTGAATCTGCGCGTCACCGTCCAGGAGTTTTTCGACGCGCCGTAGCGTCGTCGATGGCACGGGGGCGCCTGCGGAGATGACCCGTTTCAGGCTGGGAAGCTCGACGTCGTTGGCCTCACCAAAGCGGCCGAGCTTTTCCATGACCGCCGG
This sequence comes from Myxococcales bacterium, assembly GCA_007131755.1. GTDB lineage: Bacteria > Myxococcota_A > Bradymonadia > Bradymonadales > Bradymonadaceae > SLJM01. The sequence continues at coordinate 444 of SLPW01000186.1, forward strand.
AGAGCCGAACATATTGGTGATATGGAATTGCCCGATGGGCTCCACCAGGTTTCGAGGGTCTACGGTCGCCGGATTGGCGAAGTCCATATCGGGGAGCACCGTGGTCATGCCCAGGGCAGGGTCGAAGAGCGCGAAGAGCGGGAAGGTGGGGAGATCGATTTCGCCGGGCTCGATCCCGTAGGTGTTTTTGATAATCTCCACCTGTGCGCTGAAATTTCCGTGGGAGTACACAGCGCCCTTGGGAACGCCCGTGCTGCCGCTGGTGAAGAGGATGGCCGCCATATCGTCTTCGGAGACGTCGGGGGCCTGAAAGTCGCCGGCGCCAGCGCCGAGGGCTCGTATCTTCTCCAATTTGTGGCCTCCCCACAGCCACCTTCTTCCCACGGTGATGACGTGCTCGATGGTGTCTGAGGCCCAGCGAAGGACGATCCTCGCTGCGTGGGCCTTGGGGATGCCGATAAAGGCCCGGGGCTCGGCCTCGGCGAGGCAGGTCTTGAGGTTGGACAATCCCATGCCGGGATCGACCATCACGGGGACGACGGCGGCCTTGAAGAGTCCGAAGGTCAGGGCGAAGAACTCCATCGACGGCTTGACCATGAGCACCGCTCGGGTGCCCGGCTCGATGCCGATCTGGTGGAGACCGGCGGCGATCTCGTCGCTCTGGCGATCCAGCTCGGCGTAGGTGATGGTCTCGTAGCGCCAGGTGCCGTCGGGGTTGCGCCCTTTCGGATAGTAAATGGCCTTATTGTCCGGGTGTTCGGCGGCCACCCGGGTGAGGGCGGAGGCGATGTTGGGGTTCATGACGTTGCCTTCAAGAATGTAGCTATTCGCTCGCCCAACTCCTCTTCGCGGTCTTCGAGGACGAAGTGGCCGGCGTCGGGGTAGATGGCGTATTCGGCGTCGGGGTAGATCTCTTTCCAACGCTGTAGGAAGTGGTCGTCGAAGACGAAATCCTTTTGACCCCAGCCGATGAAGATGGGGTGGTCTGCGAAGACGTCGAGGGCGTTCTGTGTATCGCTGACCAGGTCGTAGCCCTGATCGTCGGGCTTGAGCGGGATGTCCTGGACGAAGCGCAGGGTGGCGACTCTGTCTTCTTTCGAGCCCTCGTAGGGCGCCCGGTAGCCGTGGACGACGTCAGGGGGCATGGTCTCGGTGACGCAAAAACGGGTGGCGCCGCGGTTGAAGGCGTTGAATTTTTCGACCAGCAGGGCGCCGACCCCCGTATTTCTGGCCAACCACAGCGAGAAGGGAAGGCGTTTGGTATCCGGCAGGTGGAAGGCGGCGGTATTCATCAGCACCAGTCGCTCCACCTTTTGTGGGTTTTGTACCGCCCAGGCCATTCCGATCATTCCGCCCCAGTCGTGCATGACAAGCGTGAGGGGCTCGTCGCCGATCACCTCGTCGATGAAGTGGCCAAGGTCCTGGACGCGTTGCTCCAGGGTATAATCGTAGTCCGTCTCGGGGGGACGGTCGGAGAGGCCGCATCCGATGTGGTCGACGGCGATGGCGCGGTGGTCCTCTTCCAGGCGCCGCACCAGGTTTCGGTAATAAAAGGACCAGGAGGGATTGCCGTGGACCATGAGCACCGTCGGGCCCGTGCCGCGTTCGACGTAGTGCAGGCGGTGTCCGCCCACTTCGGCGTAGTTGGGGGCGAAGGGATATTCGCCGGAGTTGATGCCCAGCTCTTCGGCCGGACTCTTCTGAGTCGTTGCGTGTGGTTCTACCACTGGATCTCCATCATCGAGCAATTGAGGCCGCTTCCAATGCCCATCAGCGCCAGGCGGTCGCCCCTTTTCAGGGCGCTCCGTTCGTCCAGAAGGGAGACGGCGATGGGAATGGAGGCGGGGCCTACGTTTCCGTAGTCGCGAAAGATCTTGCAAAAGGTGTCGAGACCGACGCCGAGGCGCTCGGCGACGCGGGCGGTGTGGACTGCGCTGACCTGGTGGGCGGCGACGTGATCGATATTGTCCGGCGTCCAGCCGAGAAGTCGACGGGCGGCCTCGAAGGTGGTCTCGGCGATGGCCAGTCCCTGGACGAGGAGTTGAGCGGCGTCGGTCTCCATCCAGTCGCGCTGGCCGCGGCATAGGTCGTTGTGTTCGGTGGCCGCCCGGGTGACGGCGCCCTTGATCTGCGGAGCGTCGGGATGAGCCGAGCGCCTTCCCAGAACGGCTGCCGCTGCGCCGCTTCCCAGGGTAAGCGTGGCGAGTTGCTTGCGCATCTCGTCGACGGGAACATCGGGTCGGTTGAGGCGGTCAATGGTGGCCTCCAGCACCTCGCGGCTATGCTCTGCGTTGACCACAAGGCCGTAGTCCAGAAGTCCCCGCTCGATCATATCGCCCACGATCTGGACTCCGTTCAAAAACCCCAGACAGGCGTTGGCGACGTCGAAGTTCAGACATCGAGGGGAGAGCCCCAACAATCGATGCACCCGTGAGGCCACGGAGGGCTCGATGAAGTCTTTGCACACAGAGGTGTTGATCAGCACTCCTATCTTCGAGGGATGGATGCCTGCCTTCTGGAGGGCCACCTCCCCGGCTTGTGCCGCGGCGTCACTGACCAGGACATCTTCGGGCCACAGCCTGCGCTCAGCGATCCCCGTGAGTTGATATAAGAGTCCCTTCGAGTAGCCGGCACGACTCATGGCGGGACGAAGCCTGTCCTCGATGGTCTTCGAGCGCATCACCTGCGGAGCGTCGACTCGGCCCAGCCCCACCAGCGCCACCTGCTCGAACTTCACCACATCCATCTACAACCTCGTTATGCCCACAGCCATTTTATCGGGCGTCGGGAGTATGGCGGGGCGCCATCGTAGATTCAAGGGCCGCCGGGATCGGATCTTCAATACGGCGACGATGCGCGGGAGCACATCATCTGCGAAGGGTTATTCGATAGGAGTCGACTTCTGCGAAGATCGCTGGAGTCTGCGCAGTCGCAGTGCTGCGGGCGTTGAGAATCTTCGGTGTTTTCCTGTGTCGCTTCCTCAACTATGCTGCGAGCACTCAGAAGGAAATCTGGCGCTTTTCGGAGGCGAAGATGAGTGGATACGGAGGTGACGACCAGATCGAAGGCGGGGACTGGCAATGGCCCGACGACGAAGAGGGCTACGAAGAGCATCAGGGGCCCGAGGGCGAAGAGGGAGCGTCAGGTTCCATCGAGGACAATCCCTTCGTCGGTCGCTATGTAGGGGATCCGCGACTGCGCGAGGCGATGAGGAGCGGAGAATATGGGCGGTTTCGTCGCATCCTGGAGTATTATCGAAGCCAGGCCGACGAGGCAGACGAGCTCGAGGCGATCGACTACGTCTACTACAATCCCCAGTTATTCGTTCCTCCCGTGGGAAAAGCGCCGAAGTTGTTTACCCTCAACGGCTTTGGAACCCGGCTGGTGGGAAAAAAAGATCGGGACGAGACGACGGGATTTCGTATCGCCACGTTGTATCTGACGCTTTTGTTTTTGCCCGTCTTTCCGATTCGTCGTTATCTGGTGCGCTCTTTCGATGAGGATCACTACGAGTTTTACGGAAAGTTGGCGGCCAGCCCGGCTCAGAATCTGTGGCGAGTGATGTTGGTGATGGGGACGTTGGCGATGGGGCTGTTGGCGATGGCGGCGATCGTGATTGCCTCCTGGAGCTATACCCCGGACGTCCAGATCATCAACGCCTTCGACGAGCCGGTGGAGCTGGTCGTCGATGGAGAGGAGAGCTTCGAGATCCCACCGAGGTCGCTGGTCGCAAAGCCCGTTGCCGATGGGACCCGGCAATTTACGACCCGGTTCGTCGACGGCACAGAGATCGAGGAGCTCGAATTCGAAGTGCCCCGGCGAAAAGATCTGGTGGTCTATAATATCGCCGGTGCCGCCCCGGCGATCGTGGAGAGTGTGACCTATTTTGATATGACGGGACCGGAGTATCTCAGCGGGGCCTATCTGGAGCACGTCGAGGACTACGAGTTTCTGGCCGGTCTTCGCCGATATGTGCGAGACGACGTCCGGTATATCGATGTCGATCCGCCAGAGGAGATCGATATTCATGGGGGAGGACGAACCGTTCAGTGGGCGCTGTACTACGAGCGAATGGCCTATGATTGGGCCTATAGATACGAAGATACGCTCATTGACGACGATGCTCTCACTGGCTTTGGCGACGAAGTGGTCGAGCCGGCGAGCCAGGAGTTCACAGATGAAGAACGAGAGGAGATTTATCGATATTATCTCAGCCCTCAGGCTTCTCTCGACCAACTCTATATGTCCGATAACGAGAGCTTTCGGGAGTTGTTGATACGGCTGATTGGCATTCAGCCCGATGAGGAATGGCACCATCACTGGATTTATGACGCCGTCTATTTAGCCGACGATCGGGGAGATCGAGATGGGATCAAGAACTGGTTGGACACCCTGGACAGAGTGGGTCAAGAAAATCCGGAGGCCCTGCAGCTCCATTTGTTGATCATCGACTTGAACGACCAGTACGGATCGCTACTGGGGCGCGAGGCGGTGGAAGATCGATACCGGTCCCATCACGAGGAATTCGATACGGCAGAGTCGGCTTTTCTTCTGGCCCGGGCAAGTGACGACGCGGAAGAGATCATCCACCTACTTCAACGGGTTGTCGACGAAGAGAGGGACCGGCATTCGCAGCTATTGGCGGCAGCCTACCGCGACATGGGCATGATGAAATACGGAAGGGGAGATTGTGCGGCGTCGGTGGAGTATTTCGAAGCGAGCATAGATATCGAAGACGAATTCGATACGGCCGGTCTATCTGCCCATGTGGAGTGTCTGGCGGAGCTTGGGAGATACGACGTCGGACGCGCTTTATTGGTGTGGGCCCACACGGAGATCGCCGAGCTCGAATATTCTCACGGGTTTCATCCCTCCGAGATGTACGGTCGGGTGGTCCTGTCCGATCCGGAGGCGCAGGACGATCCCTTCAAATTGGCCCGGTTGGGCTATCAGCAGGTCCCCTATCTCGACTTCGAGCGGGACGGTCGGGTTCACTACGCCAATTCCATGGGTCTCAAGATCGACATCGACGAGGCACGACGGCAGGGAGCCGACGAATATGGCGAGGAAGCACTTCGGGTCAACGAGGTGCTCTATCACCGTTCTCACGATCTCACGCAGGTGGTCTCGGAGATGCTCACCCGCTTGATGGTCGTCGACGAAGATGTGGCTCTTCTCATCGCCATGCTCGCCGATTTGCGAGGAGACGACAGAGCTTTTGAAACTCTGGGAATGTATCATTTCGCCAGCTATGGCGACTTCGAGGAATTTCGCCGCGAGGTGCGAGAGGTCACCAATGACTATCGCTTCGATGCGCCGCCCCCCGAAGAATGGCAGTCGGGCCAGCGTGCGGTCTATTACCTGGCCCGTGCCTATGTGGTGCAGGATGACCAAGAGAGACGGGAGGCGATAGAAAAGGCTCAGGATGAGACGAGCCTGTGGGGTCCGCTCGACGGGGTCGCCGAAGGATTGAAGAGGGCTTATGCAGACCCCGAAGCGCAGCCAGGTGCCGGGGGGGGCGGTATCCGGGGGCAGGGGAGATGATGTGCCTGGCCACCCGAATAACGAAGAGCTACCGGATGTGCTCATTATGAAGAGCGGGTGCCTCGACGTCTTCCGGTTTTCTGGAGGTCTTGCTCGGCTGGGCGCTGAGGTAGCCGAAGATGTCGGCGGCATGATCGACGTTGAAGTGGTCGTCGATGATCTCGAAATCATCGAGGCTCACCTCGGCGGGGTGTTCTTTCCCCACTGTATAGGTCAGCCACATCAATTCCCGGCGTAGGGTGATCAGATAATTGGCCAGTCGAGCTGATTTGTCGGTGGGATCGAGGCCACGAATCAGCCATTTGTTCTGGGTGGCGACGCCGGCCGGGCAATGGCCGGTGTGGCAGCGCTTGGCCTGGATGCAGCCGATGGCGAGCATCGCCTCGCGGGCAACCCCCACCATGTCGACACCCATGGCGAAGGCCAGAAGTGAGGCCTCGGGAAATCCGAGCCGTCCGGCGCCCATAAAGACGATGTCGTCGGTCAAATGGTGTTCGGAGAAGATGCGATAGACTCGGGAAAATGCGGTCTTGAAGGGAAGGGCGACGTTGTCGCAGAACACCAGCGGAGCGGCTCCCGTACCCCCTTCGCCTCCGTCGATATTGATGAAATCTACTCCACGATCGCCTTCGGACATCAACTGCGCCAACTCATGCCAGAAGTCGAGCTTTCCCACCGCCGCTTTGATCCCTACGGGGAGGCCGGTCTCCGAGGCGATGGCCTCGACGAAATCGAGCAATTCGTCAGCATTGCCAAATGCGGAGTGTCCGGGAGGGCTGATGCAGTCCTTTCCGACGGGGATGCCGCGGATCTCGGCGATCTCGGGGGTGATCTTGTCGGCCAGAAGGACGCCGCCACGACCGGGTTTTGCACCCTGGCTCAGCTTGATCTCGATGGCCTTTACATTGTGTTTGGCGGCCCGCTTTTTGAGTTCCTCCAGGGAGAAATTGCCGTCGGCGTCGCGGGCCCCGAAATAACCGGTGCCGATCTGCCAGATCAGATCTCCGCCGTGATCGTGGTGTTCGGAGATGCTGCCCTCGCCGGTGTTGTGAAGGCTGTCGGCGATGTCGCAGCCCCGGTTGAGAGCCTCCACTGCCGCCGCGCTCAGGGAGCCGTAACTCATGGCCGAGATAAAGACGATCGATTTTGGCCGAAAGGCCTTTTCTCGTCCCCGGGCGCCGCCGAGGATCTTCTGGCATTCGATGGGGAAGGTTGGATCGAAGCCCGGATCGCCGGGACGCAGGTGTTTGGTGGGAAAGATGGCGGGCTTGATGATCAAGAAGTTGGGGGTCATCTCCAGATCGATGTCGGTGCCGAAGCCGAAATAGTTATTTTGTTCCTTGGCCGAAGCGTAGACCCAGCGGCGCTGGTCGCGAGAGAAGGGGCGCTCCTCATTGTTGTCGGTGACGATATACTGGCGAAGCTCGGGGCCGATGGACTCCAGCATATAGCGAAAATGGCCGATGATCGGGTAGTTGCGTAAAATGGCATGCTTTTTCTGAAGCAGGTCGTAGATGGCGATGAGGACCAATAGGAGGGCGATGGCGGCGATAATCCACAGGACGATCATGACATCTCCAATAGTTCAAAAGCGCCCTCGAAATGGAGGGCGCAATTCGATGATCGAGATGAGTAGAATTTTCCTGAGTCTATCCTCTAACACGGGTACCGAGATGGGGCAAACAAATTGAGCAGATCGGTGGCGAGCGGTCGGAAAAAAGCGGTAACTCGGGCGACGTTCTCGCTGTGTAAGCAAGAGGAGATAAGGGGATGGGGGAGATAGGGGGGCTGGATCGGGATGGCAGGCAAAAAAATAAAATGACTGTCCTATGGATTGGATAGTGGGGACACTTATTGATGGGACTCCCGATATGGGGTGCCATCGAATGACCGATCCGGAAGGCTTTAATGAACGAATTGGCGACAAGACTGGAGAGTCTGCACGAGGCGGCCTTTCAGTGGGCGCTGCATTGTTCGGCAGGGGTGCGCCAGGACGCCGAAGATGGGTTGCAGGCGACGTATGAGGCGTTGCTCGACGGCTCCGCTTGTTTCAAAGGGCAATCGAGCTTCAAGAGTTTTTTGTTCGCCGTGATTCGCAACAAGATTCGGAGTCAGGCAAGAAAGAAAAAGGTTCGACGCCTGGTGGGACTCGATGACGTGCGGACTCCCAAGGTGGAGGCGCAGGGGTCGAAGGCATTGGAGGACGCGGAGCGACGACGGGCGATCCGGCGGGCGTTGGAGGAGCTTTCGCCGAAGCAGCGCGATGTTCTGGAGCTCGTCTTCTATCACGATCTGACGATCGAGGAGGCGGCGCAGGTCATGGGGGTACGTCTGGGGACGGCGCGCACCCACTATAAGAGGGCGAAAGAGGGGATGCGTCGAGAATTGATGAAAGGAGGTCTGCAATGGAAGAGCGCGACGACCGGTACTTGAGGGAATCCTATAACCAGGCTCGGCCTCATAGCGGGGAGAGAGCGCCGGATTTCGAGTCCATGATGGAGCGGGCTCAGGATGCATCCCGAGCACGTCGGCATGCAGGGAGAAGGGTCTGGCTTGCGGCAGCGGCGGTGTTGCTGGCGGTGTCGGTAGCCGTCTTTTCGTTGATGAGCGCCGACACGGAACTTCCGGAGGCTTCCCCTCAGGCGCAGTCCGTGGAGGCTGTGACCGATGACGAGGATAGACTGGCAGCCCCGTCGGTCGTGGACGATGAGCGTTGGGAGGAACTCGTGGAATTGGCGGACGAGCTGTGGGAGGAGGAATATCCCACCGACTTCTTATTGGTCAGCCTGGAGAACGACGAGCTGTGGGAGTGATGGCAGAAAAAAAAAAATAAAATTCGTCGTCCTATGGGACTGGCTGTGGAGACACAAAGGAATGGACGTCGTGAGATAAGGGGCGTCAGTGGAGATTTACCGACCGGTTTAAGGAGAGAGATATGAGAAGGATAAAAGGACGAAGGCTTCCCCTATTTTTGATGCTCGTCGCCGCGGCCTGTCTGCTGCTTCCGGCGACGGTCCTGGCCCAGGGAGGGCCGCGCCATGGAGGAGGCGGCCAAATGGCCAACCCCGGGCATCTGATGAAGCTCGCCGATGAACTCGATCTTCGAGATGATCAGCGTGAAGAGATCGGCCAACTCCTGGAGGAAGGAAGAGAGGAGATTCGACCGCTGAGACAAGAGATGCGCCAGGAGGGTCGGGCCCTGCGTCAGATGATGTCCGATACCACCGTCGATCGCGCCGAAGTGCATGAGCAGTTGGAGAAGGTCCTGGAGTTGGAGGCGCAGGTAAAGCGACGTCGGGCCGATCTCTTCCTGGATATGCGTGATATTCTGGACGACGACCAGCGCGCCCGAGCACAAGAACTCCTCGAGGAGGGCCGCGGTGAGATGAGGGAGCAGCGTCAACAGAGGCGACAAAACCGTGGAGAGCACCGGCGTCAACAGCGGGGAAGGTGAGGGCCGCTGTCAGTGGGGGCACCCGGCGTCGGAGACGACGTCGGGATCGCCCTCGCAGGCTTCACAGTAGATCTCGTCGACCACGGTGCCCTCAAAGGCGTCGTGGACGATGCGGTGGATGAGCACCATCTGATCGTAGGCCCAGCGCTGGCCGATTTTTCCGGCGACCCAGACCAGGACTGCCAGCACCAGGCAGACCGAGCTCAATAGAAAGCCGCTCGGCGTCTGGCCGATCTGAAGTTGGCTGGTGGCGAGGATGATTCCACCGGAGCCGGTGATGGCGAGCACGGCGTAGGCGGCCAAGAATAGACTCCAGACGTTGATATTGGGACCGAATTTTCCACGCAAAATGGTGTGGGGACCCTCCTCTTCGAGGAGCATCTTCAGATAGGGCGACCAAACATGGCGCTGTTCTCTGTCGACGGTCATCTCTACCTGTCGGTCCAGTAGATAGATCTCGCAGGGGTGAGACCGGTCCGTGCGGAGTTGTTCGAAGCGCTCCATGACGTCGTCGGGCGCCAGTTTTACGCGAAGGCCGAAGCGCGGTCGCAGGCGAACGTCCATATGAAGGGCTCGTGAAGTTGGGGAGAGTTGCATCGTTTCGATTGTGCTGGCGTCGGCAGCGGATGTCCAGCGCTAGACCCTAAACAAGCGAACTTTTCTGCTGCGGCCCCGGATCTGTGCGCACTGACTGCGTCGAAGCGGTTCGCTGTGCTCACCTGAAACTTGAAGATGCGCTGCATCGCCTGCGTTTCTTCTCCTTGTCATTACGC